>JBLHLE010000986.1:0-3593 GCA_047620805.1 Pirellulaceae bacterium | reverse complement strand
CGCCGGTCTATTTAAAGAAAGGCGAACGTGTTGTCGCCTTTCTTCACATGCACGTGATGGCATTAATGGTGGGTACGCTCATTGAAAGAAAACTCCGGCTGGCAATGAAAGCGGAGAAAATCGACTGGCTTCCTATTTACCCAGAGCAACGCGCGTGCACGGCACCGACCATATTCGACATCGTCAGACTCTTTCGAAACGTCGAGAGATACGAGGTCACGACACGAAATGAGACAATCACATTCCCCGCCGAACTCACCGATGAACAAAAGCAAGTGTTACGTCTGTTGGAAATTCCAGAAAGAAACTACCAGTAGACCTGCCAACCAACGCCCTGCTAAAATGCAAATTCGCTCAAGCCGATGTGCGGAATTTGAGATCCAAGCGACCGAGTTGTCAATTACGGGTAAGTCCACTCGTGATTTCATGTGGATAATCGTAATCATGAAGATCGTCGTCTATGTATGGATACGGGTGTTCGCGAATGTCGAGTTGGGGACACAGATCGCAGCTCTGGCAATACTTTACGGACTCCAAGTTTTCCTTTACTCGGCAGTTCGCGTCGATGGCTTTATGGGCGATGGACGCCCAGTTTTGGTCTGGCGCTGGACGCCAACAGCCGAGCGAAAGTGGACGAGCAACCAGCCCTTCGATAGCACCGATGACGTAGTCACCAACGCTGACTTGTCTACAACTGCCCCGTTCGAGCAACCAGCGTTTCGGGGAGTTGACCGTACAGGAACTGTTCAAGCGATCAACGCAAGGTCACTATCAAAACGCGTTTTGAAACGGTTGTTCATTTTCACTTGTTGGGCAAAGTAGTCTATGGAAGATTGGAGTTTTTGATGTAACGCTTTTGAAGTTCTGGGCTCCCAGTTGTTGAGTGACTCGAATTGATAATAAGTCGCCTTGACTATGTCGCCTTGACTATGTCGCCTTGACTATGTCGCCTTGACTATGTCGCCTTGACTATGTCGCCTTGACTATGTCGCCAGGCTCGCCGGCGAATTTGCTCCCGACTTCTTAGCCCGACCCCATTGATTTTCCCAAAACGGACAAGCCATGAATCAAAGCCAAGTCATCTCCCCGTTAACGTCAACCTGACAAATGCAAAAGGAGACTTCTACAGGAATCCCCGACTTTCGAACAGTGTCTTTCGAGACCGCCACTTTAACGAACGTAATTTACAAACTCTCTAACGACAGGACTGAAAAATGAAGACGACTGATTACATCCGCACGAGCATCGAAGCAAGCAAGATGTTCACTCTATCGTTGCTTGACGACATGCAGGACGCACCATTGACGCAGCCAACCTCCAAAGGTGGAAATCATCCCCTTTGGATACTGGGTCACCTGACGTATTCCGAGTCAAACATCATCAGCCACATCATCCAGGGGAACGAAAATCCACTCATTGGATGGAAGGAAATGTTTGGCTCAGGTCGTGAACCAACGACCGATGCGGCTCAGTATCTTCCTTGGGACGAAGTGAGGTCCAAGTTCGACGAAGTGCGTGAAAAGACGATGAGTTTCTTGGACGGACTTACGGAGGCGGATTTGGAGAAACCAGCGAAGAACTGCCCGCCGGGCCGCGAGCAGATGATGGGCACAATCGGTAGTTGTTTCGTAATTGTGGCGTTGCACCCGACGATGCACTACGGTCAGGTCGCAGATGCGCGCCGCATGGCTGGCCGGGACAGGCTTTTTGGCTAAACAATCCCGAGCCATGAGTTCCTGGTCCCCTGACCCAAACCCCGCCGCACGGAGGCTATTTCGAAAACGAACAAGGAGTAACGTCGTGAGTCGCGGTTCGAGTTGTGCGACGACCTGGAAGAACGAATGAACGACCTTTCGTTTTTCATCGCAAAGTTGAAATGGCAATTTGACTAAGCAGTAAGCGGGCAACGAGCGCCACCGCTGGTTGTCAATTGATGCTGGAGTGAACGAGTGTATTGCGGAATGAAGCCGACAGAAAGTTCGCAACAACGATCAAAACGAAAAGAGCCCGAATCGGCGGGCAGGGCCGATTCGAGCTGCTGATTGCGTCGACCGAGGGTAAGAAGGTCGACTAATGATTTGTAGCGAGTCGAAGCTCTGAACGCAAGGTTTTTTAGCAGACGCGAAGGAAGAAACACTCCCACGGTTTAGGGAGCTAGTGCATTGCGTCCCCTCGTGGCCGATCGTGGTAATCTATTCTGTAATTCGACGTTCCAACTCGTAGCCATGCCATGCGCCAATTGGCGCGAGCACGCCAGTACCGGAGAGCCAAGCGGCCAGAAGCAAATACACGATTCTGGAATGACAAAATCGACCGCACTATATTTCGGGATCGCTAATTACGGGATCGCCAATTACGGGATCGCCAATTACGGGATCGCCAATTACGGGATCGCCAATTACGGGATTGCCAGAACCTGCGTCCTGCTTTGCCTAAAAAACTCGATTGGGCGACGCCGATCGTTTGGTAGTGCCAGATATTTAATAGCGAACACTTAAAAGAGAAGATTCGAATATTCATGGAGAATCCTGTCGCCCGCCTAAACAAGCAATGTGACGCATTGTCCGTAGACGCGATGTCGACATCGACTTTAATTATCACATGTCAGACACGCTACTTATCTTAGGGAAGAAAATCCGCAAGCGACGCGGGGTACTCGGTTTGTCGCAAGAGGCTCTCGCTGATTGCTGCGGATTTGATCGCACGTACATCAGCATGCTGGAACGTGGCAAGCGGAACCCTTCCCTATTAAACCTGATGAAACTCGCCGCTGGGCTACAGTCTTCGGTGTCTGAGCTTACCGAAGGAATCGAAAGCTCTTAGGCCCCAGAATGAAGAACATACGTTTCCAGTCCAAGCCGGCGGACTGGGACGTTTAGCGGGTCACGCATTGGAAGACGAGAATTCTCGCAGAACGACAGGACGAAGTAACCCGCTTGCTTCTTCAGAAGGCCTACATCGAAGACAAATTCATTCCAGAATACGTACTCCAGAAGACAAAGAAGACAGCTGCCCGGGATTCAACCGAAGTAGCTATCTACACTGTTGACGAGTCGATTTCGCTAAGTTGGCAATATCACGGATTTGTGACGAAGCCTTACTCAGTCAACAAGGGAAGTTACAAGGATCCCCCAGCTGTACGTCATCTTGCTCCGCGTTTTGGAGTGATACAGATGCAGCGAGGTGGTCAAAAGTAGAATCCTAAAGAGCTTCAATTTAACCTTGAAGCAGGCTACTTCTACAGAATTTAGGTGAGGAGCTTCAGTGCGTGTTGACCGATTCGATAAGCGAGAAGCGGCGGTATAGCATTCCCAATTCCAGTTCGGATGGTCTTAAGCGTACCTTGGAATCTGTATGAGTCGGGAAACGACTGGATCCGTGCCGCTTCACGAATGGTCAGCGATCGCGTCGCAATCGGGTGTACGTTTCGACACCCTGAAATCATGCCGAATGTGGTTTGCACGGTTGCTGCTGGTTGCTTCCAAACTTGCCGCTTGTAGGTCGTGTTGTACCCCGAGGGCGGCCGCAATTTTGGGTCTTCGTTGTCGTGAGCACTCTTGCCCTCTGGCACGTTCCAAAGCCATTGAATTACG
>JBLHLE010000985.1:0-3593 GCA_047620805.1 Pirellulaceae bacterium | reverse complement strand
GCGATTCGGCAGTTTGGCGCCCCGGTGGTACCCGAAATTGTGGTGCCCGAAACTGTGGTACCCGAAACTGTGGTACCCGAAACTGTGGTGCCCGAAATTGTGGTGCCCGAAATTGTGGTGCCGGCTGAGCCAGCAGTTCAAGCGGATGCTCCTAAGTACCTCGCCATTGCCGTCACCATCGATGGCACGCAAATCTGTGCTGTCGCCGACGGTGGCCAAGCCTCGGTTTTCAACATTGCAGACGCTACTGTCGTTTCCGAATTTCTGGTGCCGGCCAAAGCAAGTCTCGTTGAATTTAGTCCGGATAAGTCGAAGATTGTCGTCGCCACCGACGACAATCATTTGAGATTCTACAATCCAGCGGACGGTACGGATCTGTACGAATTAACTTCCCCGCAAGCGCTCTCTGCGTTGGTCTTTGACTCCGACAATCGACGCGTCATCACTGGCGCGGTCGACGGTACTGTCAACCTTTGGGCTTTCGCATCTCCCACTGCGGTGCGGACTCTCGCTGGACACGGCGGGAGTGTATTTGGTGTAGCGTTTAGTCAGGATGGTAAACGAGTCGCGTCGGCCAGCCTCGATCAATCGATTCGGCTGTGGGATGCCAAGACGGGGGCGCAAACGTCGCAACTGAATGGTCACATAGGGGCTGTCTACGCGGTTGCCTTTAGTCCCAATGGTGCTTTGTTAGTCTCCTGTGGTGCCGACAAAACTGTGCGGCTATGGGATGTCTTGGGCGCCCGCCAACTCAAGCAAATTCCGCTGGGAGATGCCAGCGTCTATTCGGTTGCATTTCATAGCGACGGAAAGCGAGTTGTCGCCGCTGGATTAGATAAAAAAATACGTGTCTTAGATGTCTTCACTGGCGTTGTCCAAACGACCATGGAAGGTCATACCGACTACATATACCGAGTCGCATATAACGCGACCGGGACACGGCTCCTTTCCTGCGGTTACGGCGGAAAGATCATTGTTTGGAATGCGGCAAATGGCCAACAACTGTATAATGTGGAGTTGAACCGCGTTGCCAATTCTGCGGATTTTTCGCCCGATAGTCGGCGAGTCGTCGTCGCAGGTGGCGATGGGGCTGCCCACTTTGTCGACGTGCCTGCGAACGCCCAATAATACAGACCCGGTAAGAATAGACCCGGTAAGAATAGACCCGGTAAGAATAGACCCGGTAAGAATAGACCCGGTAAACTTAACGCTCACTTCTGCCTAACTGATACCATTGTCAATACACACAAACCAATTCCTAGCGGCGCGTATTTTCATGAGTCATCTTAAATTCACAACCGGCGTATCGACCGTCTTGGCATGTGCCATGTTCTTTAATTCACTTTCTGCAGAGGAAGTTAATCCGGTTAAGAGCGGTTTGCCAACTGGTACGCGGCTCGTTCCCTTTCAGGTAAAGGATTGTACTGGACCGGCCAGCGGTAAGAGCTTGTGTTACTTCTGCCGGTATGGACTGCGGCCCGTCATCGGCATTTTCACGCGAGAGATAAACTCAGAGGTTGTCGAGCTTCTCAAGAAAACCGAACAGGCTGTTGCCGATAATCGCGACCAACGCATGGCTGCGTTTCTCGTTTTCGTTTCCGCGGACACCGCTGATGCCGAGCGTAAATTGAAACAGCTCGCGAAAAATGAATCGATCCGGCTCACGCCACTGACTATCTTGAAGGAACCTCGAGCAACATTCCGGCAGAACTATCAAATGCAAAAAGAGACGGGGCTTTTGCTGATGACTTGGCGGAATGCCAAAGTAATTGAATGCTTTGAAAGTGAGGGGGCTAAGATCGCTTCAATCCGTCTGGGAAAGGCTATCACCACACTGGCGAAAACCGCTCAGGAAGATTAGGCGAAATAGGTGGCGAGATAGGTGGCGACATAACGTTCTGCTGCCGCTGTTCGAATAAAAAACTCAAAGATTTGCTTGATTCTTTTGCCGCAAGTCGGTTAGAATCCCGAACGTATTAATAAGCGTTGATGGATGGTACTACTCTTGTTTTTTAGCCATCATCCCGATTAGGTACCCATCGCGTTTGTTCTGTCGAGAATGAATCCTACCAACTAAAACTAGGAGTCTGCCGTGTTGAACTTGTTCTCATCGAGGCGAAGTCGTGACTGTGGAGGAAATACAAGGCGAGATTTCCTCAAGGTTGGCACACTTGGAATGGGGGCGATGGCGCTACCAGACCTTTTGCGAATGCGTTCGCAAGCTCAAGCTGCCGGCGAATCTTCCAAAGACACTTCGGTGATTTGGATCTGGCTCTCGGGTGGCCCGACTCACGTCGAGACTTTCGATCCCAAGATGACGGCACCATCGGAGTATCGAAGTGTTACAGGCGAAGTGCAGACTTCGATGCCTGGCGTGACGATCGGCGGGACGTTCCCCAAAATAGCCTCCGTGAGCGACAAGATGGCGTTTGTGCGTTCCTTCGCACATACCAACAGTGGACACGGCGGCGGTACACACTATGTCATGACGGGTTACGATGACCGTCAGGTCGACAACGGTGGCTTACCGACGCGTCCATCAATCGGTTCAATTATGTCGCGAGTTCGAGGTACGAACAATCTCGAAACAGGCATGCCGACGTACATTCGAATGAGCGGCATTGGCAGCGATGGCCCGGCGTTCCTGGGCACGGCTTTCAACGCTTTTGATCCCAGCGGTCAGGCCCGCAAGAATATGTCGTTGGTTGTGGATCGAGGCCGGTTGGACAATCGCCGTGAATTGCTGAAAGGCTTGGATCAGGTCAATCGCGAAGCGGACCGAGCGAAGCTGATGGAAGGCCTCGATGCTTTCGAGCAGCAGGCATTCAACTTGGTGCTCAGTCGTTCCCAGCAGGCATTCGATCTAAAGCATGAAGACCCACGCGTGGTCGATCGATATGGTGCGGGACTCGGTCAGCAGCTTCTGACAGCTCGTCGCCTTTGCGAATCGGGTTGTGGTTTCGTCACCGTGAATTACGGTGGCTGGGACATGCATGGCATGATTAAGAATGCCATGGACCAACGATCCCCACAGCTGGACCACGCGGTCTCCGCGTTAGTAGAAGATATGTATCAACGCGGATTGGACAAGAAAATCCTCGTGGTCATAAGCGGCGAGTTTGGTCGCACACCGAAGGTAAATGGCGGCGGTGGCCGCGATCACTGGGCACCGCTCAGCACATTAGCCTTGGCTGGTGGTGGCTTGCAGATGGGTCAGGTTATTGGAGAATCGGCGGCCAAGGTCGACGTACCCAAAACGACGCCGATTGGTCCACAAGATCTGATGGCAACCGTTTTCCATGTGCTTGGACTCGACGCGCGAACTCAATTTGTCAACCAAGCCGGTCGACCGGTCTACATGGTCGAAGACGGCAAGGCGATTGAAGAACTCGTATAAGAAAAAACACGAAGCCCTTTTCGATTCTGAACATTGAAAAGGGCTTCACGTGTATCTGCGGCGACGGATTGCCGGCAGTTCTACGGTATGCAGAGGACGTTATTCCCGGATTAAACGCGTCCTTTCAAGCAACACTTCAAGCGAGGAGCCTCGCTGATGGGCCGCATCGTTTTCTCCGTTTTCATTGCGCTATCCA
>JBLHLE010000984.1:0-3598 GCA_047620805.1 Pirellulaceae bacterium | reverse complement strand
TGGCAACCGCGAAGCTCGACTTCGTTGGCGAGGTGGATCATTTGGTAGATCGTCTGCCGTCCGTTCAGTCGCATGACGAATTCTTCCACGCAATCGTGCAGTTGGTCCGGCGATTCGTCCGTGCCTGTATTCTGCAGGATCTCTATCATCATCGGAATCATCACGTCTTGCCAGTTTTGCCGTAACAGCGAAAGAGTGCCGTCGAAATCAAATATCACTGCGCGAAATGGACCACCAATTTGGCCATGTAATTCCATGAATTCTTGATTTGTCGTCGACTTAGGGGAGTTCATAATTGCTTCCGATTCCTCAGTGCTGAGTATTTCTGCGATGCAGTAATGTGCCTCATCTGTCTTCGCTTTGTAACCCCAAATCCGGCTTGTTTACGCTATTTGCCCAACCGTTTTTCCCTGATTTCGCGACGCTCAACTCAATTACCTGGGACAATCGCTAATCGCGCATGGGTCAAATTGCGTTATAATAGTCGGTGAATGTAGTGGCGGTAACGAGTAGGGAATTGCGTTGCCGTTTGTACTTAGACCGCGGAGTCAGCAATATGACGTGCCGAAATCTCATACTTTGCGCGCTGATGTTTTTCGCATCTGCCACCTTGGCTCATGGCCAATATGGTGAAGAGAACGGTGAAGAAAATCAGTACGGCGAAGCGAACCAAGCGGACGAGTCGGATGAAACATCGCGGTACGACTATAACGACGACTACGGTAACTACCACGCAACACCACAGGGTTCGTTGCTGAAAAACGTTGACCCCAAAACTGCTCCACCAAAGAATGCGACGTTGCGTCGCCCCGTCGCCCTGCAACTCAGTTCCGACGGCCAGACGTTGTACGTCGCCAACCAACAGTCTGGCACGATCTCCGTTATTTCAACAGAGAAAGGAATCGTCACCGGCGAATTTAAAATCGGCCAGGCACTGGCAAGCTTGGTTTGGTTAGTGCCCGACCGATTTCTGGTTGCTACCGATGTGAAGCGTCATGAGCTAATTGTCGTCGAGATACAAGAAAGCAAGGTGAAAGTAACCGAGCGATTGCTTGTAGCGCCTTACCCCGTTGAAATCGCGATCGCTGAGAAAGGCAAAGTCGCCTACATCTCTTCCTTGTGGACTCGTCGGCTGACGGCAATTGAATTTGTTGGTACTAAACCGAGAATCGATTGGACGTTAGATCTCCAGATTGCTCCACGGGATCTACTCCCGGTGGAAAGTGAAAACAAACTTATCGTTGCCGATTCGTTTTCGGGTGAGTTGCTGATCGTTGATACAAACGAGCACAAGGCACTCGGCGTTTCCGAAGTGCCCGGACACAACATTCGCGGCCTGGCCAAAGACGACAGCGGACGACTTATCGTCGCCCACCAAATGCTCAACGAGTTAGCTCACACCGTTCGCAATGATGTGCATTGGGGCCTGCTTATGTCGAACGACTTGAAGTGGTTTCAGTTAGACGTCGTCTTGGAACGTCGCAAGAATATCTACGAGCGGTCGCGAATGCATTCGCTGGGTGAACCCGGCCGAGCGGCTTCCGATCCGTCGGGAGTAACGTATTCCGAAGCCGGCATGGTGGTCGTGACGCTAGGTGGTGTCGGTGAAATCGCCTTTGGCAAATACGCCGATTTCAGTTTGCAGCGTGTTCGAGTTGGTCGGCGGCCGGTCGATGCAGTTATCGACGACAAGCAGAGTCTCGCCTACGTTGCCAATATGTTTAGCGAAAGCGTTTCGGTGGTCGATCTAAAAACTCGCCACGTTCGGCAGCACATTTCGCTCGGCGCCACTCGCTATCTGACGTTGGCTGAAAAAGGGGAATTGTTGTTTCACGATGGTCGCCTGTCACACGATAGTTGGATGAGCTGCAACAGTTGTCATCCCAACGGGCACACCAACGGAATGTTGAACGATAATTTCAGCGATGGGTCGTTTGGCGCTCCCAAACGTATCTTGTCGTTACTCGGCAAGGCCGGGACCGAACCCTTAGCTTGGTCGGCCACTACCGATTCCTTTGAGATTCAAGTGCGAAACTCGATCCTCAAAACGATGCAGGGAGATCGGCAGCCAACCAATGAAGAAGTGCTGGCCTTGACCGCATTCGTCAAGAGCCTGCCCGCCCCGCCGTCAGTTAACGCGTTGCGCGAAGCGGCCGATCCCGACTCCATCGAACGCGGCCGAGAAATCTTCAAGCAACGCCGCTGCTCAAGTTGCCATACGGAACCGTTCTATACCTCTCCGCGGACTTACGCCGTTGGTCTCGAAGACGAACTTGGCGTCGCGAAATTCAATCCCCCTTCGTTGCGAGGTTTGAGTCAACGCCGGCTGTACTTTCACGACAATCGAGCCGCGTCGTTGGAAGATGTCTTTGTCGTTCACAAGCATCGTATGAACGAGCCAATCGCGGACGAAAAATTGCGGGACTTGTTGGCGTTCCTTCGCAGTCTGTAGTGTTTTCCCGGGCAATGTGTGCCGGTGTAGAGTTTGCGACCTTACGCGAATTGCCGCCGCGAAATTCTGTGAGAGTGTAGCCGTCGCGAAGTCGCAATTCAGACCATCTATCACCCTCCAGAATAGTTCAGTATAGAACGACAGTTTAAGACGAGTCGAATTGCGAGGTGCTTACTTGTCCCCAAATCCACTTCTTCAGGAAGTTGTTGCCGATCCAACAAACTTCGACGCGCGGCGAGTGTATGCGGATCGGTTAATCGAGCAGTTGAGGTAAGGAGCCGTTTAACCGTGTGGCCATAAAAAAAACGCCGCCGGGACATAATCCTCGGCAGCGTTCTTGTGGTTTCTTCTGGCGCTTTAGACGTCGCACATTTCGACGGCTTTGGTTAGACCTACCAAAGGATCTTCCACCGGAATGAATTCTTGTCCGACGTATCCGTCGTATTTGACTTCTAGCAGAGCTTTCATGACGGCGGGATAATTGATCTCTTGATCGAGGTGCAATTCGCCGCGACCTGGGTTGCCGGCCGTGTGGATGTGTCCGAGATACTCTTTGTGCTGGTGGATTCTGCGGATCACATCGCCGTCCATGATTTGCACGTGGTAAATATCGAATAACAATTTCAGGTGTTCCGAACCGACGCGTTTGATGATGTCGATGCAGTACTCGGTTCCATCACCTTGGTAACCGGGGTGACCTTTCATTGGATGCGTATCGTCGCGAGTGTTTAGCATCTCAAGGCAAAGAGTGATCTTGTTTTTCTCAGCGTAACCGACGACTTCTTTGAGGCCTTTCACGCAGTTGTTCGCACCTTCCTCGTCGGAAAGATCTTCAGCCATGCCAGTAAAGCAGATAACTCGCTTGTAACCGTACTCGGCACAGGCATCGATAGCGTCCTTGGTCGCCTTCGTAACTTGTTCCCAATACTTGGGATTGTTGAAGCCTTTGACGAACGGGGGATCTGGAGCCATGTCGATGGCACCGATGGCGCAATCCAGACCATATTTCTTGAGGGTGGAAAAATGTTCGGGCGCGATGAGTTCAATACTTCCGACGCCCATCTTCTTGGCGATCTTGGCAGTTTGCTCAACGTCCCAGTGCTTTGAAAAACACCAATGCACGATCGATTGATTGATGTTGCCGTT
>JBLHLE010000983.1:0-3602 GCA_047620805.1 Pirellulaceae bacterium | reverse complement strand
AAAGGCGACCATGCTCCGCGAAATTGCGTCTTTCTTTGTTTTCCGACGCTCTAAGTCGCCGAGTTTGTTGTTCAGGTGCGGACGCGATTTCGCGGAGCGAAAGGCGACTATGCGTCGCGAAATTGCGACTATGATGCTACTCCGTCTTTGCTCCGGCGTGCTTCAATTGGATGCTGTAGAGCGAAGTTCTCGCGGTGATGAACAGCGTTTTGAAATCGTCACCGCCGAAGCAGACGTTGGCCGGTCCTTCTGGCACGGAAATCGTTTCGATCTCTTTACCGTCAGCTGTAAAGACGAAAATCTTTCCCTTGTGAGTGGCATAGATATTACCCTTCACGTCGACGGCCATCCCGTCACTGCCTTCGGCAATTTCAAAAAGCTTCTTGCCGAGTTGTCCGTCTTTGGAAACTTCATAGCAGCGGATGCTGGGCGGTAGTTTCTTGAGTTTTGGATCGGGATGTCTTGGATGCCCGCCTGTGTCAGCGATGTAGATTCGCTTTTGATCCGGAGAAAATACAATGCCGTTGGGCATTGCCAAGTCCTTCACGATCGCTTCGACTTGCCCTGTTTTCGGATCCAGTTTGTAGACCCAGTGCCCAGGTACTTCAGAGGGTTTGTTCAAACCCCAGAGACCCCAGGGAGGATCCGTGAACCACAGCGTCCCGTCCGATCGAACTGCTACGTCGTTGGGCGAGTTGAAGCGTTTGCCGTCGAACTTGTCGGCCAAAACTGTGATGCTGCCGTCGGTTTCCGTGCGAACGATGTTGCGCGCGCTGTGTTGGCAGGAGATGAGTCGACCTTCGAGGTCGAGAGTATTCCCGTTGGCATTTTCGCTCTTGCGGTACACCGATAGTCCATCCGCTTTGCTCCATTGCATCAGGTTTGAGTTGGGGATGTCGGAGAAAATCAGCTTCTTCTTATCGGCAATCCAAACCGGGCCTTCTGTAAATTTCATGTCGCCCGCCAGTTTCACGGCCTTGGCCCCAGGGGCAACTACCGACTTAGCGTCATCGGCGTGGATGGTGCTAACAGCGGCGAGCGCGAGCAGGGCTTGCATCACAAAGATTCTTCGTTTCATGTTGCTTTCTCTCAGAAGAATTGGAGTCCGGATTTATGTAAGGAAATGTTTGTTGGATGTAGTGCGCAGCGGATGAATTTTAATACGGCAACCCCAGCACTGCTCCGCGTTGTTGTTCTTCTCTTGAGGTCACTCGCTCCTCTGGTGGCATCGTTACGAATTTCCAACTGAGGCACTTGATGCGGACGCACGCTCCGGCACGATAGCCGTCGAGTAACTCGGTGAGTCTGAGCTGAACTTGCACGCCGCTGCTGCCGAGTGGGGGATTTTCAATTTCTTTCCATTCGACGACTTTGCCGATCTTTTTGTCCGCTCGATGAAACCATGTTCGCAAGGTCTTCTCGGCGCAGGCGACTCCAAATCCATCCTCCTGCTCGCTCTTGAATTCGGCGATAAGTGATGGATCGACGGCAAAGAACGTGAGGGTAACCAAGCCGCCGCCGAAATCAAAAGGCTCGACGGAATCGATCCAGCCCGGCGCCCAACGCTGGTGTTGATAGCGAATGTGCCGTCGCCGCTGCAATTCAGTGGCGAAGGAGCGACTCTGGTCGTCCAACCATATGTCAGTGACGCCAAACTCTTCGTCGCCCCAACCCTGTGACCAACCAAGGTTGAGTTGTACTACAGTTCCGGGCACAACATCTTTGAGGTCTACTAGTGCTCGCGACTTCCAGATCCGAGTGACGGAGTCGATGTCAAAAGTGTAGGGTTTATTGATACCGTCTTTGGCCATCTTGCCTGCAGGTCTGACGTCGATTTTTTCTTTCTCGGCATCGATGGAAACGACCTGCCACGATTGTCCGCGACGACTGTAGAAACTGAAGTCGTCTTCCAACGAAATCACGTGATTGTGCTTGATTTCGAACTTCTTCTGATCTTCCGGTGGAGGCGGAATGGTGTTCTCCTCACCCTTGGGCGGCAAGAAGAAGTAACCGTGAACGTGCGTACCGATCGGTATATCGCGAATTTCCGCCATCGCACCGTTGTGCCAGACGGCGCCGTAAGGCAACAACGCAAAGTAATGCAGCGGGCCGCTATGATACCGACCGCCATTCGCTCCTCCGTCCAGACGAATTGCGCCGCGGCGATTCACCGGATCGATGATCACCAATTCCCCAGCGATGTAAGTGCCGCTGTCCGCGGGCGGAAACACGCCAAGTTGTGGGACGTATTGCTTCGTTACCGGCTGATCTTGAGCATAGTTCTCGGCGGCCATCGTCGATAGCATGCAGATGGCCAAAGTGGTTGGCAAGACATGCCATCGTCGAAAACAGTTATCTGACGTTTGAGGCGAGTTCATAGTGGATATGCCTTACTTGACTTCAATATCGAGATTAGGGCGGGCGGATTTCAGTTTCGCGATGCCCGCGTCAGTCACAGTCGATAGCCCGTGAAGAGATAGTTTCTTCAGAGCTTTGGCGTTGATAAGGGTTGCGACTCCCGCGTCGGTTATTTCCCTAGCGGCGCCAATTCGCAATTCTTCGAGGTTGGGGAGTTGGGCGAGGAGTCTGAGCGAATCGTCGGTGGCTTTGGGAGCGTGTGAAACATCGAGCTTAAGCAGAGTCGATATTTTGGCGGCGTGGGCGATTCCCTCCGGCGTCGCTTGGTTGTCGAGCAGGGCGAGATTCTCGATTGGCAGGCCAACCAGAGAAGCCACTGCCGCGCCGGAACTGGCGGGATTGTTGCTTCCCATTCCGACAGTTTTAAGCCCCTTGATTTTCGCCAGGCTCTTGGCCCCCTCGTCGGTAAACTTAACATGCGCAAACCAGAGACGGCCGTTGATACCGACGTTGGAGATTGCTTGAAGTCCCTCGTCGTTCAATGGCGTGTAGTGGAAGTTGACGTTTTCGAGTTTCGTCAACTTCTTCAAATGAGCGAACCCCGCCCCGCTACACTGGCTAGACGCGAGTCCGAGCACGCGTAGTTCAGTCAGGTCGCCGAGATACTGAAGCCCCTCGTCCGATACTGCAGTCAGTGTGAGGTTGAGTTCTTCCAGTCCTTTAAGTTTGCCGATCAGCTTCATGCCTTCATTGGTCACTACACAGTTTGCCAGGCTCAGAGTTTTTATCGACGCGACTTTGCTCAGGTTTTTCAGCCAGGCATCTGTTACTTGTTCATTTGGACCGCCACGTTTCTTAAGCGGGTTGTTGCCGTTGTAAAGATCGATAGAGGTGACTTTCGAGAAGTCGCCGTCGTTAAATGAAATGGATCCGCCGACTTTTTCAACTTCAGCTTGCAGTTTCCATGCGATCAGCGAATTCGCCATGCGACGTCCAAGTTCGTGACACCCTGTTAGCGAGATGTGGACATCGGGCTTGCCGTCGCGGTCCGGTCCAAATTGAAGATCCGCGACCGGTACTGTCAGTGTCCCTACTTGTTGCGCCGCGACTTGGTCCAACGCTTCGTTTATTTCGCGAGCTCCGTCGCTCAGTTCCCGGATATGCCCGGCGACGATGGTAAGTTCCTTGCCCAGAATCGATCGGAAGCGGCCGAAGGAGTTTTTCACTGCCTTTGAAAACTCCCC
>JBLHLE010000982.1:0-3603 GCA_047620805.1 Pirellulaceae bacterium | reverse complement strand
TCGATCGTGACAAAGATATGAAAGTAACGGCGTCCGCTGCCGCCCGTTGGCAGTTTTACCGATTCCCACTAGGGACAAACAGCCGCAGTAGATTGTTCACTCCGCCTGCCTTCCCCGATCCAGTTGACAGCATCCGACACCGTCAGCACTTTGGCCGACGACCGGGCAACTCTGGCAACCGTCGATTCCAATAGACCTGGAGTTGTTCCGTATTGAGAGGGGTTCGTACGCACGTCGTGTGTATAAAAGACAATCCAACCCGGTTGCCTTTCGAGATCCGTGATCAGCCGATCGACTAAGGTAGCGTCGATCTGGCTTTCATAAAGCCTAATCGCCAGAATGTAGTTGAGGTTGATATTGCCGCGATTTACACCAGGGGCGACCGTCCGCAAGCACCTGAAACGTTTGGCGACAGGTCGATGATGGAGCGGCTTCAGAACTCCTTTCGGAAAGGAGAATGCTTCCAGACTAACGTCGGGAAATTCCAACGCAAACAGTTCCGCATTTCGTTCGATGTCCTGCACGAACTGAGTTGGCGATTGCTCAGCACAAGTGTGATGACTATACGTATGGCAGGCCAACTCGTGGCCGTGTTCATGAAGTTCGTGCAAATCTTCGCGGGAAAAATGTTCGCCGAGCAAGTTTTCAGAACCCATTAATCCCAAAGCTGTATAGTACGTTCCCCGCATTTCGTTCTGTTCGAGAATCCGTCCACCGGCGTGGTAAGCACTTGCCGGAAAATCGTCGAACGTAAACGATACCACTGGATGCTCGAGCTGGTACCTGACTTGCTTACGACTGGTAAGTCGGCAAATTCCGGACTCCCACCGACCTTGCACTTTCGACCAGAGTTTTCTCACTGACATGAGATCAACTCCTCAGCGTCTATGTGAATCAGGCCGTCGTTTAAGATATTCATCTCTGGGCGAAATACTAGCAACCGCAAACCGTCGACTTCTTCTACTACTTCCATTCCAAAATCCTCGAACACTTGCGCAGACTTCTTGTTGCGATCCGTCGGACGGAACTCGACAAATAAATCTTCTGGTGACTCGCTCATGTAATGCTGTAAGACATTGGTCAACAATGCATGTTCGATTCGTTTCGCTTGAACGCGACAACTGCAAACCAAGTCAATCAAAGTGCGACGAGCTTCATCGATCATGCAGAACCCGACGGTACCATAGTCGCCAAATCGATCGCTGCAGTCTAAGACCCGCACCTTGCGATTGGCATCTTCGAGAATCTCTTGAAGCGTGCCGCGTTCGTACCGATTGCCCGAGAAGTTCATCTGATTCGTGCGCTGTACCAATTCGTAAACGCGTTCTATATTCTCTTCCACCATCGGCTTGATGCTCAATTTGATGTCGCAGTGTCGCAGAAACGCTTGGTAGTCTCCCGAGAATTCGACTTGAGCGTCGTTGCGGACGATGTTATTGCGATAGGTCTCTCGGCGACGAGGACTATCCGTACTGGGTTTGATCGCGACGATCTCGGGCAGCTGCATCAGATCGCGCAGGTGGGCGGCATCGAAGGTGCGAATTTCGGGACAAGTCGTTTCCACCTCGGCCCGTTCAAAAGGCGAATCGTCGACGAACAACAATGAGTCGCGACCAATATTAAGATCACTAGCAATCTGTTGCAGCGAGAGGCTCTTCGGCTCCCACGATATCTTCGGCGAAAGAAAGTACTCTTCAAGTTTGTATCGTCGCAGTACTTCCATTGCCTCGTCGAAGTTATTTTTACTGGCGATCGAGTGCAGAACTCCGCGTTGATCTAATTGTTTGATATAGTCAACGGCATAGTGTCGCAGTTCGAGCTTGTCGGCACCATCCTCGACCAGCGTTCCATCCCAAAGCGTGTTGTCCAGATCCCAAACGATGCACTTGATCTTCCCAACGCGAGTGGCCGACTCTTTGACGAAATCGGCGGCGCCAAAGAAAAGTACTTCGTCTCCGTCGACGTCGTTGGGTGTCAACTCGATATCGAATTCTTCGTCCACATCGATAGTATTGGCGATGGCAGAGAACGGTATTTTGAATCGCTGAAAACCGTGGGCAACTTCTACTAAATGTTGAAATGGAAGATCGCGGTCGCCTGCCGATTCCGACCTGAGGGTCAGCGTTAAGTGGATTGCATCTGGTTGGGGATTGTAGGCTTCTAAAAGGAAGTAATCTGGTAACTCGTCGCCCGGTCGAAGGGTCGTCGCCCACTTCTTTTTCCAGCCGTAAACTTTTCGTTGCAGGCTGCCGCGCATGCCGAGTGCAGGTGGCAACAAGTTTACCAATTTCGCACGCCCGAAATCGCGTTTTTCAAACGCTTGGGCTTGATCGATTGGAAACAGCCGAGCATTCGCTTTTGTCCAAAGCTTGCCCCACTTTTTGAAAGTGACTTTTGTTATATATCCGTTCAGTGCGCCGGCCGCTTCGATGCGAACGATGCCGTTGACAATTCTTCGGCACTTTCCGTCGTCGCGAGGACTGTATAGCGAGCAAGTCTTAAAACAATTCGGCATAGCGCATTCGGTGCAATGCTCTCCCCAAGGTAGAACGGTTCGCGAAACGATGTCTTCATGACCAGTTTCGAAAGCATTCAACACCTCAGGATCAATTTGGTCTGCCGACTCGACCTTTTGATTCGATTCACTTTCGTACATCTACTTCACCGTTTCCCGCAACTGCAAAACGCCCACAATTTCGAACATAAAGGCGCAACGCTACTAATAACGCATATTCCTGCTAGTAAGACTCTAGGTTGCCTTTGGCGATCGGCAAATCAATTGGCCACATTTCCCCATCGAATTCGAACGACTCAATCTGGAAATCAATTCCGGCAATCATGCAGGCAAACCAGATTGTGCGGATTGGCCCGTCTACTGGTCAGACGGTTTTGTCATTGAGTTAAAGGATTTGGAGTAATTCGTGACGTAAATAAAATATAGAAGTGGCGATTGAGCAATTGAATATTGATCTAAATGGGCGAGAAACTTCTTCGTCCGCTGAGCTCATTGTGTACTGTTGTTCATTGTCCGATTCCGTTGCTATACGTCTTTATTGCGTCATCCGGTTGTGCTGCCCCACAATCCACTTGCCCCGATCCGCTCTATGATACCGATGTCCAAGTCATCATTCTTACTGATATTGCTGACGCTTTTCACGCTGGTCAGCTCGAGTATGGCGGACAGCAAGACTCCTCCTACCCGCGACGCAATTTCAATGCAAACAGAATCCTGGCGAATGTTCAGTGCGACTCAACAAAAGGTGCGGCGTACAGAGAACATTCAGAAATCGGAACGCGAACTTTTGCAAACCGGTTACTGCGAATACTCCACCTGGCAATGGGACGCATTGGAAGTTCTAGCAAAAAGCTACGCGCGAGGAGAACCGCTAAGTCCAATCAATCAATCGCGATTGCTCTTCGCTCAACTTGTCACGAAAGGGCATGGGGAAATTCCCTTCGGACCGAATAACGCCGGTCTGAAACGCGTGATGCGAATGCCCACAATTAAAATCGACATGAGCGCATTTCCCAAAACTAATTCCGTGGATAACAACATGGCCGCGTTTGAGCTGTCAAATAGAAACGCAATTGACAGTGTCTCAC
>JBLHLE010000981.1:0-3605 GCA_047620805.1 Pirellulaceae bacterium | reverse complement strand
GCAGCATACGGACAACGTATTGATAAGTGTGGTCGTTGTCATCCCACAGAATTACTTGGTACCGAGACTGCCTGCGGGTCCGCTCAGCATTGTCCGTTCGTTCTTTGACGCTAGTGTCGCTTTTATTGTCGTTAACCACGGCCGTTACTGTTGTCTAAATCGCTGTAGTGGTCAGAATCCGAAGCGATCATTATATTGTACACGTCACGTTGTTCGGTAGGGGTAAACTAGCCCAATTTGACGACGCAACGGTTTAGCTTTACCTAGCTCCCCCTGCCTAATTCCGATGCCAAATCGGACTTTGTCGCGGCAAATCACGTAGCAACAAACCACCAAGGTGTCGTTAATTATGCCCTCACTGGACGAATATCTCGAAGCCAACGCCGGCCAGTTTCAAGAAGATCTGTTTGAGCTGCTGCGGATCCCCAGTGTCAGCACAGACAGCCAATATAAGGAGGATGTGCTACGCGCGGGGCAATGGGTTGCCGATCAGTTCACGGCAATGAACCTTTCTCCGGAATTGATTGAAACGGACGGACATCCAATTATTTACGCCGAAACGCCGCATGTGCCCGGTGCTCCTACGGTGCTTGTTTACGGCCACTATGATGTCCAGCCGCCAGATCCTCTCGACGAGTGGATCTCGCCTCCCTTCGAACCAACCGTTCGCGATGGCAGCGTGTATGCTCGCGGAGCTACCGACGACAAAGGGCAAATGCTTACGCACATCAAGAGCGCTCAAACATGGATGGCAGTTGAAGGCAAACTCCCGCTCCAATTGAAATTTATTATTGAGGGCGAAGAAGAAGACGGCAGCGAAGCGATCTACAAGTACTTGGACGAGAACGTCGAGAAGTTGAAAGCAGACGTCGCGGTCATTAGCGACTCGTCGCAATTCGCTCCCGGTCAACCAGCCATTACCTACGGGTTGAAGGGCATCGTTTACTTTGAGATTTTTCTAAAAGGCCCCAAACAAGATTTGCACTCGGGGACGTTTGGCGGCGGCGTGACCAATCCGGTCAACACGCTCTGCAAGATCATGAGCAAAATCATCGACAACGATGGCCGCATTCAGATCCCCGGATTCTATGACGAGGTCATTCCGCTCAGTGATCGAGAGCGCGCCCAATTCGCCGCCCTTCCCTTCTCTGACGACGACTTCATGAACCAAATCGGCGTAGACGGTGTCACTGGTGAAAAGGACTATTCAATTCTAGAACGTCGCTGGACTCGGCCGACGTTTGACATGAACGGCATTTGGGGCGGATACCAAGCTGAGGGAGCCAAGACAGTCTTGCCGGCCAAGGCCGCGGCAAAATTCAGTTTTCGTTTGGTCCCCAATCAGAATCCCGACAAGATCGCTGCCGCACTAAGCACTATGCTCGAAGAATTACTGCCTCCAGGGATCACAATGAAGTTGAAAAAACTGCACGGCGGCCAAGGCGTGATGGTCCCGCTGGATAATCCATACATGGGAGCCGCCTCGCGAGCCATCGAAGCAGGCTTCGGTAGGGCCCCCGTATTTATCCGCGAAGGTGGGTCCATACCGATCGTAACGGAATTTCACGAGAAGCTCGGTATCGACACTTTACTGTTGGGCTGGGGCTTGAATGACGATAACACGCACAGCCCGAACGAGAAATTCTCGCTGGCAGACTTCCACCGCGGAATTAAGGCTAGTACCCACTTGTGGTCGGAACTCAGCAAAGTGTCGCCAGGGTCATAGTTGAAGTCATAATTGAAATCACATCGACCGCGATACTCTGACTTCCCGACTCTGACTTCCCGACTCTGACTTCCCGACTCTGACTTCCCGACTCTGACTTCCCGACTCTGACTTCCCGACTCTGACTTCCCGACTCTGGCTTCCCGACTCTGACTTCCCGACTCTAATTTCCCGACTCTGACTTCCCAACGGCCGCAAATTAATCCAATCCAACTCTCCACAATACAACTTTAGGTCCAGTCATGCTCGATCGTAAATACATCGTTGAAAACGCCGCACTCGTCAAACAGAATTGCATCAATCGCGGGGTCGGCGCCGAGGTCGATAAGCTCGTCGAACTCGAAGGCAAACGACGCGACCTTAGTCACAAAGTGCAAGAACTGAACCAAGAAGCGAATAACATTGCCAAAAGCATAGGCAAGGCAAGCACCGAAGAACGCCCCGCGATAATCGAAAAAGGTAAGGAATTGCGGGCGGCCAAAGACGCGGCGCAAGTTGAACACGACGAACTCGAGCTGCTAATCCTCGAACTCCAGAACTTGATCCCGAACATGTCCCATCCCGCCGCTCCCATTGGCAAGGACGACAAGGCCAATCTCGAGATTTCCAAAGGCAAAATCGAGCCGCGAACATTCGACTTCAAACCGAAGGATCACTTAGAGCTCAGCGAGAAACTCGACCTATTCGACTTTCGCGCGGGTTCGGTCACGACCGGTAACGGATTTTACTTCCTCAAGAATGAAGCCGTGCTGCTCGAACTCGCTCTGCAACGCTACGTCTTGGGACTCTTGATGGAAGAAGGATTTACTCCTGTCGTGACTCCCGACCTCGCCCGCGACGAGATCATTTCTGGAATCGGTTATATTCCACGCGGACCAGAGACGCAGATCTATAGCATCGAGAACAGCGATTTAAGCCTTGTTGCCACGGCCGAAATCACACTCGGTGGAATGTACTCCGGACACACGTTCGACCGCGACGAACTTCCTTTGAAGCTGTGTGGAATCAGTCACTGTTTCCGTACGGAAGCCGGAGCAGCAGGCCGCGCAAGCCGCGGATTGTATCGAGTGCATCAGTTCACGAAAGTCGAGATGTTTGGCTTTACGACGCCCGACGAAAGCGAAGCAACACTGAACCAATTCCGCGATCTCGAATGTGCAATCTTCGATGGTCTGGGCATTCCGTACCGCGTTGTCGATACGTCGACCGGCGACTTAGGCGGTCCCGCTTATCGCAAATTCGATCTCGAGGCCTGGATGCCAGGCCGAGGAGAAAATGGCGAGTACGGCGAAGTCACCAGCACCTCGAACTGCACCGACTACCAAGCTCGACGCCTCAACACTCGGTTTAAGGTCAAAGGCGAAAAGGGTACCAACTTCGTGCACACGCTCAATGGCACGGCCGTGGCGATCAGCCGAGCGCTTATCGCCGTCGTTGAAAACTACCAACAGCAAGACGGTTCGATCGACGTCCCCGATGTGCTCAAAGCGTGGGTCGGCAAAGATCGGATCGAGCGATAAGAGTATTGGTTGGCAGTGTTGCCGTTAGTATTGTGGCGCGAGAGACAAATATGTGGGAAATGGTCAGCCATCTTGGCTGTTTTGCGCAAGTCAACAATCAAGTCAGCAATCAAGGCGATTCTCTTAGGCGAACTCTCCACGGGCGGGACGCCCATGCCACTTCCGTGTGAATTTACGGTTTAACCCGGATTATTCATGAAGATCGCAGTAGATCGCTCATGAATAATCTGGGCTTAACAGAGTTGCCCCGACATTGAGTTTCCAGAGGGCGCGTCGATTGCGGCAATGACCTGAGCTGCCTCGGCACATAGTGCCTCCGCAGCTTCACTGGTTTTCGCTTCGCCAATCGCTCGGACGAT
>JBLHLE010000980.1:0-3607 GCA_047620805.1 Pirellulaceae bacterium | reverse complement strand
GTTGGTGGGACCTGTAGCGATGGAGAACGTCAATGAATCTCCATCGATATCGCTGCCAGTTAGCACGATCGCGAGGGCCGAATCTTCCGCGGTGCTGACCGATTGAGCAACTGCCACGGGCGCGTCATTAACCGCGGTAACCGTAATGTTGACATTCGCTGTGCTGTTGTCACCATTGCCATCGGTAATTCGGTAACTGAACTGATCCGTGCCGCTGAAATTTGCGTCTGGGGTATAGTCCACCGTGTCGTCGGATGGATCCAGTGGCGTACTGTTGTCGTTGATAACGGCGGTGCCGTTGGACGCAGCGTTTACGATGGAGATCGCGCCCGTCGACGGCCCGTCGCCACCAAAGTCATCATTACCGGTCACAGCCGGAGCGAGGGTCGTTGTCCCACTGTCTTCGTCGACCGAATAGTTGTCGGCTACCGCTACGGGCACGGGACCCGATGCAGGCGGTATAAAGGTCACGGTCAATTTCGGAGGTGTCGTGCCTTCCGATGAATGAAAGTCAACTCCATTGGTGTTGGTCGGTCGCATGACCCAGCCGAGGTTTCCGTTCGGATCACTGCTCCAGTTCGCCAAACTTGACGTCACATCAATCGTGAATGTCCCGGCACCGACACTACCACTAGAGACATCGGGAACACTGTTGGCTTCGATATCGTCGTTCGCGACACCGCCAACTAGAGAGTTCCATGTGTCGCTGTCCGACCAGGGCTGAAGCATGCGATGAACGTCCAGCGAATCGCCGACATTCGTCACTTCAACGGCAAGACTGGCTGAAGTGATCAGGGACCCTGCCGGGATTTGGCCGGCGGCAGAACCGAATATACTGTCAAAACGTAATAACGCCTGAACGTCCTGACCGCTGCCCGCTGGATCGTCCGAATCGACATTCAACAAACCGGACAACGCGTTGTTGACATCGGGACTCGCCTGTTGCACAAACGTATCCACTGTGTTGGTATAGCCCGCAGTACCTTCTTGAAACTCAACACTTTGCTCGACAGGTATCGACGTGTCAATCGTCACATCAAATGTCGTGGGAGGCGACTGATTGCCAGCTTGATCAGCGATCTTATTCGCGCCGCCATTCAACGTAATTTCGTAGTCGTAGTTGCCGAACGGGCCGCCGAGCGAAGTGAGAGAGATCACATCGCTGATAGCATCATAAGAAAAAGTGTAGTCGACCGATTCCGTCAGCTGCACTTGATCTCGCAGCACCGAAACCGTTCCACTCGTAACGGTCGAATCGTCAACTCCTTCCTCTCCATCCTGCAACTGAATATCGAATGCGGCCTGCGTCGTGTTGACGATCACCTGTTGTGAGACAGGATCGAGGTCGTCGGGGCCACCATCCAGCGGACCGATCAATTGAGCGGTCGGGGGCCCAGCCGATATTGAAAAGCTGTCAAGCACAGCGCCGTCATCAGCCGCGACGTAATTGACCGTAAGTTGCGTTGGCGTCACGTCGATTTGAGCGAAGCCGTATTCCGAAACGGGACTAGTAGAAGTCGAGAACCCAGACGCGATAAACGGAAACTGTGTAAACGTACCGCTGCGCAGAGATCGACCTCCCGTGCCAGCCACCACCTGCACCAGGCCGGCTCCCTTGGCGTAATCTTTATCCGTGTCATTGACGAAAGTAGCTTGACCACCTTGCTCGCCAACTAACGGGTAAGTCCAACCGTAGGTGTGCGAGTGGCCTGTCAAAAACAGGTCCACATTGGCCGCTCTCAAACGGGACACAACTTGCTGATAGTAATTCCCAGACGGGCTCTCAGGTTTATCTGGCACGCCCGCAACTGGATGGTGACCGTAAACGACTTTCCAAGTGGCGTTTGATGCAGCAAGATCGAGCTCGACCCACGTTAACAAGGCGTCGAGGCGAGTAGCATCGCCCAGGCTATTCGTATTGAATGTGACAAAGTGGACATCACCGTAATCGAAAGAATAATTGCGTTCCGGCATTTCCGATACCGGCGGCTGGACGCTGCTAGTAATTCCAGCGACCGGGATTGGCGCCGAAAAATTCAACTCGGTGGGATCCCCACCGCCGGTTACCTCGTCGTGGTTCCCATAGCCAACGTAATCGATTTTCCCCGCCGTCCAGGCCGCTGCCTCAGGATTTATCGTCGCATCAAAACGGGAGTCTGACTCAATGTGGGATCCACTTTCGTAAACATTATCGCCGAGCAAAACGGCAAACGCTGGATCGACTTGGTTAATGCGAGATTGAACATCGCGAAAACGTTGAATATTGGCGGGGTCCGCCGAATCGCCGTACGCGACGAAGCTGAACGAGCTCGAATCGCCCACAGCCAAGCGAGTGCGAAAGTTACTCTGATGAGTGTCGACTAGAACATCGCCGCGGTAATGGCGAACTCGGTATTCGTACATCGTATCGTATGTCAAACTAGAGACGGTCGCCGTATGGACGAAACGAGTGCCCACCCCAACGCTGACTTGACTCGGCGCGGCGACGGCCGTCCAGGCCTCGACCGGATCGTCGAGTCGGTAGTCGACAACAAAAGAATCCTCCGTCCCGGAACCAACATTTTCGGTCTGCCAGAGGATATCCACGCGATCGGTTTGGCTACCAGGAAACGGATCCAGGGGCGCATCGCCCGGTTGCAACCGCGGCGTATGATTGACTCGATACTGCAGGTCGGATGCAATCGTCACGACCCGATTGAAACCCAGCAATGGTTCCGCGACAACATCCAGTACAGCACCCCCCGCGATACTCAACGTGTGACTGCCAGGGGTTAAATCCGGAAGGTCAAAGACCGCCGTGTCTGCATCCGTCAGAGTCACCTGCGTAGCGGATCCGCTACCGTCGATGACGAGATCTCCAGGTTGCAGTGTGTTCGCGTCCACAGCTTGGCTAAAGTCAATCCGAATTTGCAGGGGACTTGAGGAGCCGGTCAGCTCAAGATTAAAGCTAATGTCGGAACTGGTCGCATTCGCTTGGTGGATTTCCGCGGAAATAACATTGTTTCCAGCAACCAGAGTTCCAGGAGGTAGGGTACTAGTTAAAATCGATGTGACGACTGCCGTCGTTTCGCCAGCGCCACCGATAGCTGTCGTAGCCAAGTCACTGAATGCGGCGTTGGCAACCAAATTGTCTCGGAGCAATTCCACGCCGTTTAAGAAAACTGCAATGCCGTCATCACGAATCACGGACAGGTCGAGCGTGCTGACGGAACTTGGGTCAGCGATGTTCACCGTCTTCCGAAAATACGTCGTGATAAATTTATTGTTGGGATCCCCGCCAAACCCAACGAGTGTCGCTTCGCCACCGTCGCCATACCCTAGTTCCGCAGGCTGCAACTGCCAGCTGGAATCATCAAAACCAGTCGCTCGCCATGTCGTCCCCTGATCCGAACCATTGTCCAGATAACGCCAGTCCGCATCCCAAGCGATCAACGAAGTTGAATTGTTCCCCTGCGACAATTCGGAGTCGTCGACCTCAAAGAGAGTCGCCAGAAGACGTCGCGGCTCCAAGCTCTCCAACTGTGGCGCAAATCGCCTCCGCTTGAGGCCCGCGTTTCGACATGCACGACGCCGCTGAACTCGACTCAACTTCATGATTCGTTCCCTT
>JBLHLE010000979.1:0-3608 GCA_047620805.1 Pirellulaceae bacterium | reverse complement strand
GTACAAGTTGGTCTCGAGATTGAGCAAAGCCTTCTTGGTCTTGGCATTGTAGAACGTCAAGACACCGTCCTTGGGCTTGTTGATTTCGCCCATTTGGCCAACCACGATATGCCCTGTTTTGGGCATGACAGTGATTGCGACGGGGGCGTCGACTTCTTCGGTGGTGTCTTTGGTGGCGATGTATCGCTCGAAGGGGCCGATTTTGTTTCCGGCTACAGCTGCGCGAGAAACCCAACCTTTAGTATCATCGCCGTTGCAGGTGACAAAAACACCCGCGGGAGAAACGGCCACACCGTAGAAATTACCTTCACCTTTAACTTCATCAGTGGCACCCAACTTGTGGCTGGCGAGCATCTTGTCAGCCGTAATAGCGGCTTCGCCGGCTTTGGGGATTTCGTAGCTACGCAGCAATTCTTCTCCATCGAGTTGCCCGCCGCCGCCAACGATCAGTGTGGTTTCGTCCAGAAATGCCAGACCCAACGGCCCGATATTGTACATGGGTCCCTTGCCGTAGATATCAGAAGGAAAGCCAGTGACTACCTCTTCGATTTTGCCGTCGACGATGCGGATGATTCGACCAGCACCACTGTCCGCGACGAAAACGTGGCCAGTGTTTGGTTGAACGGCTACACCGCACGGATTATTTAGTCCATCGACAACTGTTTCGGCTTCGGGCTGGGCGAAAGCACTGGTCGCGGTCAGCAGCAATGCGACCGCCAAGTATTTTAAAACTCTCATTTGTTCATCTCCTCAAAATATCTTAGGCACGTGGTTGTACTAGTTAGTTAACGACTTTTTGTTACAGCAAATTTCCGCCGGCGAGCGTCGGTTACTTGGGAAGTTCCGGCGGTTCGATATCGGGATAGGACTCACTCGAGAATCCTTCCTTTAAGAACGTAACGATATCCGCCTTTTGTTCGTCATTCAATTTGAGCGGAAAGATCTCTTCGTCCAGTTGTGGGTTTTCGATTCCCCCTTTGTTGTAGAAATCGACAACCTCTTCCAGTGTTTTCAAACTGCCGTCGTGCATGTAGGGGGCAGTTTTCGCTATCTCGCGAAGGGTAGGAGTTTTGAACGAGCCGCGATCTCCTTCCAATGTCGTTTCGGAAATTCGACCGACATCTGGTTCATCTTTATCCATCCCGACGCCGATGTTGTGAAATCCAGCGTCGCTGAGATTTCGACCTGCGTGGCAGGCGCTACAGCTGGCCTTATTGAAAAAGACTTTCATTCCGCGTTGCGCCGCAGCAGACAGCGCCGAATCGTCGCCAGCTTTGAAACGATCGTAGGGTGCGTCGCCCGACAGAACAGTGCGTTCAAAGGAAGCGATCGCTTTCGCGATACGGTCGGGAGTTGCCTCACCGCCAAACGCTTTTTCAAATTGCTCTTTGTAGCCGCCGATAGCGTTAAGCTTCGGCAGCAGATCTTCCATCTTCATGTCCATTTCAATGGGATTGCCGATCGGGCCCAACGCCTGTCCTTCAAGCTGTTTGGCTCGTCCATCCCAGAATTGAAAATAGCTATAGCCCGCATTGATTACAGTTGGCGCACTACGACCACCTTTTTGACCACGAATCCCGGTCGCCACGGCCTCGCTGTTAGACCATCCCTTTTTGGGATCGTGACAACTTGCGCAACTGACGGTGTCGTCGCTAGACAGTCGTTTATCAAAAAACAACCACTTTCCTAGCTCAACCTTCTCGGCAGTCATCGGATTGTCTGCCGGGATCTTCATCGGCTTTAAGCCTTTGGGGTAGGTGAGTTCATAGTCTGCACCGCTGGAGATTCCCCCCAGCAGACTACACAAACTCAACAGTGAAACTGCGAAACAAATTCGCTGCATCGTCCACGCTCCTTCCATCTCGCGCATGTCAATCAAAGTATCGAACGTCGAACTGGCCGACATTCTCTAACACGGATGAGCCAATAGCAAGTCGGGGACGAAAAAGTTGGCGCAGGGTCGACGTCGAGAAAACCCGTCGAGAAAACCCGTCGAAAACCCGTCGAATACCCGTCGAATACCCGTCGAAAACCCGTCGAATACTCGTTTCTTCAACCGACCACGGGAAAAGGGGCCGTTACAGCCCCTTTGGATGATGCTTTTTATTCTTTGCCGCAAACTGGCTACTAACCGCCTGGCTCGCTAATACCGAGACGCCCCTCATACTCTGTGATCTTATCTTCGACGCTTAAGGTTAAAGAGATATCATCGAGTCCATTTAGCAAACAATGGCGACGGAACTCTTCGACGTCAAAGTCGATATCCAGCCCAGCGCCGTCCGTAAGATTTTTCTTCTCAAGGTCAACGGTCAACTGATAGCCAACGGTCGCAGCCTTGGCGTGAATGGATGCGACCTGATCTTCGGTTAAGGCGATCGGCAGCACTCCATTTTTGAAGCAATTGTTATAAAAAATATCGGCGAAGGAACTGGCGATTACCACGAGGAAACCATAATTCTCCAACGCCCATACCGCGTGCTCACGACTCGAACCGCAACCGAAGTTGCGACGGGCAACCAATATCGATGCCCCTTGAACTGCGTCTTGGTTCAATTCGAAGTCAGCCTTGTCCGATTCGTCATCGTTATAGCGCCAATCAAAGAACAAGAACTTCTCATATCCCGAGCGTTCGATTCGCTTCAAAAACTGTTTGGGAATGATCTGATCCGTATCGACGTCCGATCGGTCCATCGCCGCGACGAGTCCAGTGTGTACGGTAAAAGCTTGCATATTACTTCTCTCAGTCTGGTCTGAATTCGGTGTTCTGAATTCGGTGTTCTGAATTCGGTGTTCTGAAGTCAAGTTTGAAAGGGCATTGCTGTGGGCGGCTTCGGCGCAAACATTTACGATTTGTAGTCCCACTGGCGAATGTCTGTAAACCGCCCAGTGACAGCTGCGGCGGCGGCCATTGCGGGCGAGACTAGGTGTGTTCGCCCACCTTTACCTTGCCGTCCTTCGAAGTTCCGATTGCTGGTGGAAGCACAGCGTTCACCGGGAGCGAGCTTGTCTGGGTTCATTGCCAGGCACATACTGCATCCTGCTTCGCGCCACTCAAATCCAGATTCGATGAAAATTTTGTCGAGCCCTTCAGCTTCCGCCTGTCGCTTCACTTTCCCACTTCCGGGCACGACCATCGCGTTGACGGAGTCGGACACTTTGTGTCCCTTAACAACTGCGGCCGCGGCGCGGAGGTCTTCGATGCGAGCATTGGTACAGGAACCGATAAAAACGCGATTAAGCGTTACTTCCTGCATCGGAGTCCCGCCGGTGAGTCCCATATACTCAAGCGCTCGAGCGGTGGTCTTCTGCTCATCGGCGTCCTCGCAATCCGCAGGCGAAGGAATATTCGCATCGACGGGGATGACTTGACCTGGGTTGGTTCCCCACGTAACTTGCGGCGAAATGTCGGCCGCGTCATAAACTTCAACGCGATCGTAAACGGCGCCTTCATCGGTTGGCAACTGCTTCCAACATTCGACGGCAGCGGCGAAATCTTGCGGAGCGAATTCGCGCCCTTGCAGGTAGTCGAAGGTCGTCTGATCGGGAGCGATCATGCCAGCGCGAGCGCCAGCTTCGATCGACATGTTACAGACAGTCATCCGCTCTTG
>JBLHLE010000978.1:0-3608 GCA_047620805.1 Pirellulaceae bacterium | reverse complement strand
GCAAACACGACGGCCCCGCACGAGCACATGGCGAAAATGAAGAACCCATTCGTGACAACGTATCTCTCGAAAGGCGTTGGTGCCAAGATCGAGGTCTACGTCAACGGCAGCAAGTTGCCCACGACTCAAGAGAGCGGCGTCGATAAGGACTCCGGTCCCGTGGGTTTCACAATCGGTGCCCGCGAAGACCTGCCCGTCGGCCAGCAAGTGTGGAATGGCGACATTAGCGAGATATTGGTTTACAACCATGCAATGTCGCCCGAGCAACGATCAGCCGTCGGCACTTATCTGGCGACTAAGTACTCGCTCGACGCCGAGTACCCTAAGAACCCCGCAACTCAATCTGGCAAATCGGATCGCGAGATCGTTGGCGAACTCTACCTCGTCGCCTACAGCCGTCCAGCGACGGAATCCGAATTGGCATACGTGCTTAAAGAAGTCAACACTGCCGACTCGCGACGCATTCATCTAGAAGACCTCATGTGGGCGATCATCAATTCCAAAGAATTTCTGTTTCAGCACTAAGTAGTCTCTCAGTGCCTTAAGAGCTCTGCCCACTCTGGTCCCCCAACTCAACGACTTGCCGTCACGAATTCACAGGAGAAAAAACTCGCAATTTTACTCCACCTACCTGTCCAAATAGTATGCAAAGTACCTTCCACTAAACCCTTCAAATTGCCGCACTATTGGCTTGCGACCCGCTTTTGTCAAGTTACTGTAAGAAGCCACAAAGTAGTCGAAATAACTCTAGATACCGCAATCCCCCTGCTGAGTTTGCGCACATCACGGCCGCCTCTTCGGAACACCCTTTCCATTTTGATTTTTCCTTTCTCGCAGTCACGAACGCTGCTAATCCATCAAGGAAATGGTCCGAATCGATTGCACATTCTATCGGCGTTGAAGGTAGGCTATTTGTTTCTTCTGTATCTTGAGCTAATAAGACGGTAGGCTATTTGTTTCTTCCCCTAGAGAAAGTTGTGAACCTCGTTGTCTTTGACATCGGATGAACTGAACTTCGGATGATCGCGACGCTGCGATTGTCATGGCGTGAAGTAATTGCAGACGATTTCTCATGCCCTTCATCGCATCGGGACGATTTCACAGGTTTTTTCGCGAAAACGGCCACTAACGCCCCTAATTCGCAGGAAATTGATTGACGATTATTGAGTAGTGGCCGAAACTATCTAGTTCTAGTCTAGGGTAGGAAGCCGGACTAACCGTCCCGTTAGAGCTTAACTTGTCACTACAATTGACTAAGTGCTTTCGGTAACGGGAAGCGTGCGGTTATCTATGGATCTAACTTGGCCCGTTGGGGCCTTCTTTTTTGGGGAGTGTCAATGTTTCGTCTTTCAGTGATTGGCCAACTTGGAATATTAATTGTCCTTTTGTCATCTGTTGCCAATGCTCAGAAGTTCGACAATTTACTCAGTCGAATTCCAGACGGCGCCAACACGCTCGTGTTGATCGACGTGGATGAACTTCACAACAGTCCCTTGGGTAAAAAAGAAGGTTGGCGCGAGAAGCACGAAAACGCGTTTTCGGCGGGAGTTGCTTCCGTACCGCCCCAAGCCTCAATTTTCGTCAAGGCCTCAAAACTCGAATTTGCTTCGATGGTCCCCGAATGGGAAGTAGGCTTGATGGACCTGAGCTACGAACCGAGTATTCCCAAAGTCGCCGCAAGATTTCAAGGTACAACGGATCGTATTTCGGATCGCGAGGTAGCAGTCATTCCCGGTGACATGTATGTCGTCAAGTTTGGTCCCCGAATTGCAGCATTCGGTTCTCCTGCCAAGCGACAAGATGTAGCCCAATGGATCAACCGCATCTATTCCAAGTCACTACGTGGACTCACGCCCTACTTAGCTGGTCAGAAGTTCTTCGCCGAACGCAACGCGCAGATCATTATGGCGATGGATCTGTCACATGTAATTTCTCTTCAACAAGTCAAGCAGAAGTTAGAGAACTCGCCGCTGCTCGAAGGGAAGGACGTCGATATCGACAAACTCTCCGAGGCGCTGTCCAGCATCAAAGGTGTTTCCTTGGGCATCGGCGTAGGCGACAAACGAACTGGGGCGATAAAGATCGATTTCGAGCAAGACGTCGAGATTCTTGGCGACTTGGCGAAACCGTTCTTGCTTAAAGTACTCTCGGATCATGGAGCGATGATCTACGAGTTTCAAGAATGGAAAACCAATGTCAGCGGCAAGACGATTCAGATTTCGGGTCCCTTATACGAAAGCGGCATGCGTCGAATCCTCAGTTTGCTGGACTTACCTCCATCGCTTCAGGAAGCTTCGCCACCCATTGATGAAAACGACCCCGAAACTAAAGCAAAACTAATGGGTTTGGCGTCACAAACTTATTACAAGTCAGTTTCGTCGCTGATCGATGACCTGAACCAAGATAAGAAAAATCGACAGACGATGGGACAGATGAGCGTTTGGTTTAACAAATACGCTCGTCAGATTGACCGGTTGCCATCGCTGCACGTCGACCCCGATCTGCTCGACTTTGGTAAATTCGTTTCCGATTCGCTACGCAAGGGTGAAACAGCCGTGACTGAAGCGGCAGGTAGAAGTCGCACACGGCAGCAGGACGTACCCGAGCAGTACGACGTAACAACTTGGTCGCGACCCGTCGGCGTAACTTGGTCCGGTGCCTACAGCTGGAACGGTTGGAGCGCGACCCCCAACCGAAATCGCAAAGGCCAAATCCAAGCGAAAGTTCGTACTCAAGAGCGAATCAAAGGCAGTATGGACGCCAATATTGTCATGCAGCACATCGAAGCCGCAGCGGCAGACATCGGACGCTACATGACAGCCCGCTACAACATCGAATTCTAGAGCCTCAGTCTAAATAGCCTCAGATCCACAGTGCTCTGAAAAGCCGCCTTAGAAGAGGTGTCAGAGCCGCCCTTGAGAAGACAACGTTGACTAGTTGGAGAAGACAATGACGACGAAATTACTGATTGGATTGGTAATGTTGGCAGTGTTGCCAATGGCCACTTTCGGCGGTGAAAGTGACAAACAGACTCGCTCAAAAGGAGCGGCAGAAACGGGAGCGGCAGAAACGGGAGCGGCAGATGGGGGAGGAGCAAAGAGTGAAGCTTCGCCCAAGGCGGCTTCCAAGCGAGCTCGGACTAAGTTGGATCAGCGTCAAAAGACGATCGCTGCCAAGACTTCTGTTGATCCAAGAGCTAAAGATCGGCGAGCAATAGAGGCGAAAGTTCAATCGTACGTCGATGCCTACAACGAAGGTAACGCCAAGTCCGTCGCCGAGCATTGGTCCAAAAACGGCGTTTGGGTTGATCACGAAAGCGGACAGCAAATCACAGGCGCAATTGCCCTCGCCGAACATTTCCAGACGGTGTTTGCCGCTGACGATCGTCCTGTCTTAAACCTTCGAGTCAGTTCGATTCGCTTTATCGCAGACAACGTCGCCGTTGAGGATGGCGTCGCTCAGCTAGTCGATGCCGATGGCGTAAGTGAAAGTGGCTATACCGCGATTCACGTCAAGGAAAATGGCGAGTGGAAAGTGGATAGCGTGCGGGAGAATGCAGCGGCCGATGTTAGCGTACCCGCTTCTGCCAGCAACTACGAGAATCTCCG
>JBLHLE010000977.1:0-3613 GCA_047620805.1 Pirellulaceae bacterium | reverse complement strand
TAGCGACCATGCGTTGTGGTTCGGTATGGCCGTGAGCATTTACGTTCAGGCGACCGTCCATGTCGAGGACGAGGAACGAGAATACAGGCTTGAAGTGCCGGCCATCCGCGCTCTTCTTAACGGGAAAGTCGAGGTCGATCCAAATACTATCGTTGATACCGTCGCCGTCGTTATCCACGTCCCACGTGGTCACATCAGTAAAGTAGTTTTTGCCCGTAAAGTGATCCATGTAATCCAGCGCACGCTGAGCGTTATTGTTGATGAAACTACTTTCCGCTTGGAAAACGGGACGCATAGAAATCGTAGGATAGACATTGTTGAAGAAGTCGAGAATCTTATTGTCGCGATCCGCTGCGGTGCTGTTCAGAAGTGGAGCCAAGTGGTAATTCAGCAAGGCCGGCCGATGGAAGGAAGGAATGATCGGCAGGTTGAGCGGGTCGGGCATCGCCGCCATATGCAAGTTTTGAAAGTCCGGAAGATCGTAGGGTTCGTCGGGGCCACCATAGAGGTAGTTTCCGGGTTGTCGTAACAAAGAGTTGGGTTGGCCCGCTCGGTTGGGGTAAAGCGCAGCTTCGGTCAGATACCCTTTGTTTGGATCATACGTCGAGTCTGCAGTCAAATCTTGCAAATCTTGTGGGTCGTAAGCGGGGCTGCGAAATGCCGCGATGCGCGGCTCGTAACCGAAACCAGTTCCGTTAAATGGACGACCGTTGACGAAGAAGGTCGAGAATTGAGTATCTTCGAGAACTCCTGATTGCGGAACAGAGCGAATCGGATTATCTGTCTTAGGAAGAATCAACCGAAGTATTCCAGCAGCGCTGGTTGGTGAATTCTGATTGCCACCGATTCCGGAATAAACGATGCGTCCACTGAGACCCATTAATGGGCCGTTCATGAAAGTAATTACGCGGCCGTTGAATTGGCCATTTGCTTTTGTGAACTGGCGGTCGGCAATGAACTCAATTTGTATGATTTGTCCACCAGCACCGTTCTGACGAAGCCGCCAAGCATTGGTTTGGATCGTACCACTGAAGCCGTCGAATCCATACATGTCCGCAAGCAGACTGTGCGTGCGAATTGGACAATTGACATCGGTGGAGTCTCGCAACAGCGTGTACATTGCCGAGTCGAGCAAGTTGTCGTGTGGGTCGACTGCTTGATTGATTAACGCCGCGCTTTGCGCAGTCCGCATGTAGAAGCTCGCGACGGTAAGATACGTAACACCAGCCAGGACAAATATCACCAGCAAGCTTAATACAACCAGTAGCACAATCCCGCGATTTTTTTTCTGTCGTTTAGGCGACATGTTCTCTCTCCGTTCCAGTGATTACCTTTTCAGGTTGTGAGCTTCGGAAGTGCGTGGGGTTTGGGTGTAATCTGTATCTTGCCCAATGGGCAGTTGCGGTCGGTTAGTTGGTCGACCGCCAAAGGTTGGCATCGTCCAAGCGGACGCTTCGTTCAACGACGTTGGCGATCCCTTTGACAATAATTGCCTTGGTGTCGATCGCGTGCACAAATGGAGATGACGCTCGGCGTTGGTCGTACGTCGGCGGACTCGAAAGTGTGCCGGGTGGTGGTGGAGTTAAGGGCCAATCGGGTCCCGCTACCGTCAAGCTGCGAACAAAAGTACCGTTGGGGAGCGGCGCGGTGTTACCCGCAGCGATAATCCGATACCATCTGAAGTAAGGAAACTGCGGACGGCCGGGAAGTGAATCTCCCCAGGATCCTCCGGCATCGATGTCCCACTGGCTGTCATACGCGTACAGGCCACCGCCGAGCATGATCCATTGACCATCTTTTACATCGATCGCTTCGGCGGAGGTTGCGTTCAATGAAATATCGCCGCCTCCAATGCCGCCACCATCAAAACTGACAAGCGCAACATGTTCGGGGTGTTCTGCAGGGTCGGTGGTGGTAATGTCAAAGCCCAGATTGCGCTGATGGAAGACCACAACAGACAGGAGGTATTGGTCGTTCGCCGCCATCGCAGGCTCGTCTAACAGTAGTTGCTCGTCAGGGCTCAAGTTCCCACCAGGTTTAACAAACACCGGGTCCAATTCGGGAACTAGCGTCATCATCCAGGAATACCGACCGTCAAACTGTCGTCGACTGTCGAGTGCCCCAAATTGTTGAGATGGCGGAAGTTGTCCGTCATCGGGACGATCGACAGACAGGTCGTCTTGCCCCATGAATATCTCGACCGCGAGTTGCTCAGACAATGGCACTCGGTTTCCGTTGACGCGCAACTCCAGCGAGTTAACGAGTGTCACGCGGTGCATTAAAGGCGTGTTAGCGTATTGCGACGAATAGGGAAACGCGGCACTATCGCGAAACATGGGGTCGATACAGAACGAGTGGCCCTGATCATGCCAGGTATCAATCATGGCGTCGTTGACGTTTGGGTCGCCAACTGTCCAATTCAACGGACTGCGCATGTTGCGTACATCGAATTCTCGAAAGGCATTATGCGCCATGCGGGCAGCGGAATCGGCGATCAGGCCTTGCTGAGCCTGATGGCTGGCAGCTGGAAACAATGCCAACACACCGAGTAGCCCAATTGCAACCACGGCGATTGAGAACATAACTTCGATTAGGCTGAATCCACGACGAATTCTGTAATTCACTGTCAAACTGTTATTCCTTTGCATGTTAACGCCCTCCTATTGACGAGGCGGCGTTTGCAAACTGCCGAGCAAATGGAACGCCCTGTGGATTGAAAACATCCGCACCAGCATTTGTCGCCACTGGCGAAGCATTTTCCGAAGTCAGGACATTTCCCGTCAGGTTGCCAACCGATACCCAATAGTTTTCAACACTTTTAATATTCGTTCCAGCGTAGAAATCGTCTTCCGACAATCTCGCTTCGTCAACGAAGGCCACCACCTTTTCGGAATCGCCCAGCAGCAAGTGAACGAACGAAAGCGGTTGGTTAGTGACTCCGTAGACGTGCTGAATGCTTCCGTTGGGATTGAACATGACGATCACTGGTTCGGTCGGTTGTTCATCGGCGACCACTCGGACGCCGTGAGATAGTTCGGTACCAAAAGAATCGAAGCCAGAAAATTTCAAGTCGACAACGGTGCCCGCAGGCAATTGCATGGCGTCGCCGATGCCCCGTTGAGGCGGCAGCCGCAATTGAAATCGCTGGCCAACATCAACGACCGGACAGCCACCCGTTCCACCTTCATTCACACTGCATCCGCTAGAGTAATCGCGAATGAAGCAAGCCAGGGTTCGATTTGAATCCCATTTGGCGACCGCTGCATACCAAGGGCCGCGGAAACTAAACTTAATCCAGAACTGGGCGTCCCGGATGAAATCGTCGTCGGTACCCGTGTTGGCTAGGTGACCCGTGCGAACCAAAAACTCGCCTAGCAACTGTAAATCGAGCGGATCGGAAAACTGAATCGCCATTTCATCACTTTGAAATGTTCCGCCGTTCACGGTGTCGACGAAAGTTAACGTCGAGCGACCGATGCGAGCCTGCGAATTGTCAAAAGCTCCCATGAATAGTGGAGGAGTTTCGGCAATCGACATTCTGCTCGATTCGAAAGCAGAGCCAGGTTCACGATCTAGCCAGACACCTACTGGCCGACCCAAGGCAGCGGCGTCC
>JBLHLE010000976.1:0-3614 GCA_047620805.1 Pirellulaceae bacterium | reverse complement strand
AAGCGAGCGGGATGCAAATGAGTGTCGAGCAAATCGCGAAAACCGCGAAGTTCCAGTCAAGCAATAACTTGAAAGCGTCCACCATGAAAAGCGACCGCAGATCCATCGGCTTTCCTTTGAGTGGCGGAGGTGTATTGGGCAGAAAGAAACAGTAGACCCCAAGCAAGACGGAGCTAATGGCACACATCCAAAAAATGTTGAGGGAACTTGACCAGCCGAGTGCGCCAATTAACAGTCCGGCGACAATCCACCCGATCGTTCCCCACACGCGAATCATCGGGAACAGATTTTGATTTGAAATGTGTGTAAAAGCGATTGTGTTTCCGAGTCCCAAAGTTGGCATATAACACATCATGTGGAGCAGAATCAACCAGACCAGCAGACCACCCGACGCGGCGCCTTGTGCTGCGACGCCGGGTATGAAACACATCACGATGCCGCCGAGGATCATCAACACGCCCATCACTTTTTCGGAGGCGAAGAAGCGGTCGGCAATCAAGCCCAAAAACAACGGCGCGAAAATCGCCGCGATCGGAGCACACTCGTAAGCACCTCCGATGAAGTCGGCGAGCTTGTTCGTATTTAAGGCCGCACTAAGAGTCGCGAACCACGTGCCCCAGGCAAAGAACTGCAGGAACATCATCACGGATAGTACCGCGACCATCTTGGTTTCATTCTTAGAACTGTCATTTCCCATGCTGTTATCCGCTCCTGCAAGTGAGAGAGAGTTGTCGAGACAACTCGAAAGGTCGGTTTTTGGTAGGGATGCATTGTACGGGACAAGAAACCGCGAAAAAAGCGGCAACTGGGCAAGGGAGGAGGATTTCATGGTGGAGCGGTGCTAGGTCCGGTAACTCCCCTACGATCGGTAACATCCGCAAGAATTCGCGAACTTGCCCGTTTTTTTGCGATCCTTGAAGAATTGGACCACGCGCGCAAAAAAACTGCCGCGACAATTAAGTAGTCGGGCAGTTATCGATTGAATGTTTTTGTCGAAAGAATGTTTTATCGACAGAATGTTCAAAGTGGAGGATAGGGGACTTGAACCCCTGACCTTCTGGCTGCCAGCCAGACGCTCTCCCAACTGAGCTAATCCCCCGTCACTACAACCAAATCTGGTCGATTGATTCCTTATCGGATTCGCCACGACCACACTTGAATAACTAAAACTATCAATGCCCTTACGGCATGTCAAGGACGCCAAAACGTGGTACCTGAGTGTCCGCGGCGGCCGACATTGCCATAAGCTCGAAAAATGCAAAATCTCGAAAAACAAGGGCGATAGTACATAAGACCCCAGGCAGCAACGAAGGTTCGCTGGGCAAACTACAAGATACAGGGAATAAAACGTGAAGAAATTGGTCGTTGCAGTTGTCAAAATTGCGATCTCCGCAGCGATTCTGATCTACCTCTTTCGAACCGCTTGGAACGACAAGAGCTTTCAGGATCTCTATGGGCAGTCCAAAGACTGGACGCTGCTCGCCTGCGCCGCGGTGACGACACTGTTGGCCGTCGCCCTGACTTTCGTCCGCTGGCACATGCTCGTTCGCGCATTGGGCATGGACTTCAGCATGAAAGACGCCTTTCGACTTGGGTTCTTGGCGTACCTCTTCAATTTTTTCTCGTTCGGCGTCGTCGGTGGCGACGTGCTTAAGTCCGTTTTTATCGCTCGCCAGCAACCAGACAACCGAGCTGGGGCAGTCGCGAGCGTCGTGCTAGACCGCATCATCGGTTTAGCGGCGATGTTGATGCTGGGAGCGTTCGCTTTCATGTTCGTCAACTTGGACGAAACCAGTATCCGCGATCCTGGCAAGCTCGAGACCGTTCGCAATGCTTGTCGTGGCACAGTCATATTGACCGCAATCTCGCTGACGGGATTATTCTTGTTTATGATCCCCGGATTACTCCAGCACCGATTTTGGAATCGACTGGCACAGCTTCCCTTGGTCGGCGGCATTGCTTGGCAATTACTCGAGTCGGCGCGAGTGTACCAAAAGCGACGCCGTACTTTGCTGTACGCAATTGGAATGAGCATCGGCGTTCACGTGCTCAATATCCTCTCGTTCTACCTCGTGGCGGTGGGGTTGCCTGGCGCCGAACCGTCCTTGGCGACTCACTTTGTCATCGTTCCAGTAGCGATGGTCGCCGGTGCGATTCCGTTACCCGGTGGACTTGGCGCACTCGAGTATGCGCTCGACTTCCTCTACCGCGCTGTCTCGACAGTAGAGGTGGCAGAGCGGCAAGGCTTCGTCGTCGCACTTGGGTATCGGGTTGTGCAAATGGGAATTGCTGCCATTGGACTTGGATATTACATCAGCGGTCGCACTGAAGTACAAAAGTTGATCGATAATGCCAATGAATGGGAAGAAGCTGAAGTCAACACGGGCCAAGCTTCCGACGATGAATCAACCAGCCATGTGAAGGTGGCAGCTAGGCGCTGCTGAACATCATTCGTCACGACTATTTGTTCAGCGTTATTCTCGCGTGGCTATTCATTCGTGGCTATTCGTCGTTTTCGACGAATACTTTCCCGCCCTCTTGGAGAATTTTGGGCGCTGGATTTTCTAACAGGTCGCAATTGATGACCTGAGTTCGCGAGAACCCTTCTGTGCGAAGCTGTGCTTGGCCATTGTTTCCAATCAGGCACGCTTCGAGGCGAACACGTGATGCGCCTCCCACGGAAACACCTGAGCGGCCATTACCGCGGCTGACTAGGCCGATCATTCGCGTGTCGAAGACGTTGTCGTGGGCATTGATTCCGTCGAGCTGGAAACCTTGGACGATCAAGTTGACGATGATCACTTTGTCGACGTCATACAGTGTCAATCCGACCGGTAGGGTGGTGTGTTCGATATTGTATTGGCCAAGCGTCTTTTCGGCTTCAACTCGAAAGTAGACGTGTCCGCGGAACAGACACCATTGTTTCTCGCCCAACTTAGGTCGAGCCTCCGCACCTTTTTTGACTTTGACTTCCTCGCCCGGTAAGCCGTTCAAGTAGAGGAGTGCGAACGCTTTCATGTGCGGGCGATAACGAAACACATCCGAGGCGACGCCTTCCCAAGCTGTCGACGGAACCGCGCCGCGACCGTCGAGAATCGCTCCTTGACCATCGATAGTGAACGCTCGGCTGCCCAGTCCGCTATGTTTCTTGGATTGTAAAGTGACACTCTCTCGGTAGGGATCGCCGGTATTAGCCAATAGAATTTTGTCGCCCGCGGATGCAATTTCCAGCGCGCGTTTTAATGTGCGAACCGGGCCGGCACCTGCTCCGTGCGATTTTTCGCTGTAACCATCCCGCTGATTGTCGCCGAGTTGATTGTTGACGTAGATTTCGCGCGCACCAGCTAATTTGGCCAGCATGGCCAAGCTGAGCAAAAATCCCGTCCAACGAATGAGGCGTTGCATGTGGTTCGGTTTACCAGCAGCGAGTTTCGTAGCTCGATCCAACAAAGCTGAGCAACCCAAAGATTTTTGGTTATGCCAACAGAATTGATCGGTCCAACTCCCTCCCCTGCACTTAGCTGCCGAGAAGGGAAACGTGGGCCGGATTGTGACGGAGTCTGTAACCCGAGTCAAGGTAAAACAGGCTGAATGGGTAACGAAAAGCTGCTCTT
>JBLHLE010000975.1:0-3615 GCA_047620805.1 Pirellulaceae bacterium | reverse complement strand
TGGCATCGCGAGCACGTCAGAGTCAGGCCCAGAAACATCGTCCCCGCCGTCTCTACGCGGTCGGCGACATATTCGACAATCCATTCAGCCGGAATCGAACCGCCTTCGGAGTTGATGCGATGATTTCGATTAAAACCGGTCGCGACTTGAGTATGAAAATTTCGCTCTGGCAGCAGGTCGCCGGCCATCTGCTCCGTGACGAATCGATCAAACGGCATGTTATCGTTGATGGCGCCGATTAGCCAATCTCGCCAGACCCACATGTAACGCAGGCGATCGTTTTGATAGCCGTCGGTGTCTGCATATCGCGAGGCTTCCATCCAGTCCAAAGCCATGTGTTCACCGTAGCGAGCAGACTTCAGCAGTCGCTCGACGGCTAGCTCGTAGGCTTCTTTCGATTCGTCGTTTAGAAAGGCGTCCAATTCGTCCAATGTAGGTGGCAGCCCCGTAAGATCAAAACTAACGCGTCGCAACAGAGTCGCCTTGTCGGCCACTGGTGATACTTGCAATCCCTCTTGCTCTAGTCGCGACAAAACGAAATGATCGATCCCATTGTTCGGCCACTCGCGGTTCTTGACGATTGGCAGGTCCGAGTGAACAGGTGGGATGAAAGCCCAATGGCGATCGTCCGCGGGCCAAGGGGCGCCAGCCTTCAGCCAACGAACCAATTTGGCGCGATCGCGCGGACGCAATCTTCGTTTCGAATCGGGCGGCGGCATGCGTTCGTCCGGGTCGTTACTGGTAAGCCGTTTCAGCATCTCTCCGGAAGTGAACACATCGGCTTGCAACGCAGACTTGCGATCGTCCAATCGCAAATCAGACTCGCGCGCTTTAGCATCGGGACCATGACAGTGATAACACGCGTCGGACAAAACCGGTCGAATATCGTTGACGAAGCTCAGTGCCGCATCGTCCGCTCGAACGACCGAAGTGACAAGTAGCCACACTCCGACTGCTGCAAACAGTATCCGTTTCGTCCCCGCGGGGAGACAATTTGCACTAGCTCGTGTGAGGCAACGAATCGTCTTATCGATCATCAAGTGTCTCCAACAGTCATCTGGCTCGAATTGGCCAAGTGGCCCGTTCCTTCGCTCGGCGCAGTTCTTCACAAGTTCTCAGTATGATCTAGCGTGGTGTGCAGCACTCTTTCTTACCCGAAAAATCAGCTCTGTGGCAAGAAATGCCGACCAGATCTAGTTTAACAGACTGACGATCCCCGTTTTCCATGCATTCATCTCGCAATGAAGTTAGCTGTTGGCGGTCGAGCACCTGTCGTAAGACGAGAAAGCCCTGCTCCTGGTAACGGGCGATTTCGGCAGCAGTTAACCGCCGCGAAAGCACGGGTTCACCCATCTGGAACATTCATCTGGAACATTCATTTGGAACATGCATTTGGAACATTCATTTGGAACATTCATTTGGAACATTCATTTGGAACATTCATTTGGAACATTACTTTCCCTCCAGCCAATCAAGAGAAATTGTAGTGAATGAAATCGTGCGGTATCCGTCTTTTTCAAAGAGCAACCCGATGGTCCCGTCTGGTAAGGTGACCATGTTCGAGTAGGCCGAACCGCCGGCATACACTTCCTTGCTGATCGGCCACGTTTTACCCTCGTCGTAGCTTAGCCAGATCGTCATGTGGGACCGTCCCGATCCTCGTGGACTCGCAAATAAAATCCGGCTTTTGCTGCCGAGTGCGGCATCGTTGGCCCAGGAGTATCGCAAGATGTTGGCCTGGCAGACGGGTGTGTCCAAAGCTTGGTCTAGGTATAGTTCTCCCCAAGTCTTGCCACCGTCTTTGCTAGTCGCCATCGCTCGACGATTCTTCCCGTGGTAGGAACGCATGGCCTGCAATACGGTGCCATCCGATAATTCGACGACGGCGGATTCATTGGTGCGGTCGTTGTGAATACCACCCAATTGCCACGTCTTGCCGTGGTCGTCCGACCAAATGACGTGACTGCGGTAAGGGTGTTTTTCGGAATCGGAATGGTCCGAATGATTCGCCGGGATTAGCAGACGCCCCTTCTGCTGGCCGCGAGTCAGTTGAATTCCGTTACCCGGACCCGTCGCATACCAGCGCCAGTGATCCTTGCGAGTCGTCTCGCTGATTTGAATCGGCTCGGCCCAGGTTTCGCCGTCGTCGCTGGAGTGAGTTATGTATACATGGCGCGGATGTTTGCTCGTACCGGCCATGATTTGACTTTCGTGATCGCTGCCCAGGTTCCAAGTCATCGGCAGCCAGATAGTGCCAGTGGCTTGATCGACGACCGGTGCCGGGTTCCCGCAGGTATTGTTTTCGTCGTCCCAGACGACTTGCGGAGTAGACCACGTTTTGCCTTGGTCTGTAGAGCGGGACACGAGCATATCGATATTACCGGCGTCGCCGCCACCCGCTTTGCGTCCTTCAGAAAAAGCGAGCAGGGTTCCCTTTTTGGTGATCACGACGGCGGGAATGCGATAGGTGTGATAATCGCCCTTACCGCTCTCGAACACGGTGGTTTGAGGGAGTGGCTTGGGCAAGTCACGCAGTACGCCGTTGCCGACAAAACTGGTTACATGCATAGTGCTTCGCCACGGTCGCAGGCCGACGCGGACAGGTTGCGAGTTGGCAAGTTCGGCGGAGTGTATTTTTGTGTCATTGATGAAAATGGTCAGCGAATCACCGACTCGCTTGGCAGCAAAAGTAAAGGGCTGGCCTTCCTTTACTACTGGCTTGCCCAGGCTGTGAGTGCCAAAGATGGGGCCGTGTGTAAACATTTCCCCAGACTGTCCATCGAAGCCAAAATGACTGCCGTTAACGACGAAGGAAGCTGCACTCATTTCCAACTTGGAAATCGATAACTTCATTTCGATCGAGAAGTTACCAGCAGCAAATTCTTTGGCCCCGTGCAGCAAGTTTTCTTCACCCGAACAAACCAAGGCGTTATCCAATGTCTTCCACGGGCGTCCGGCGACGCGAACATCCTGAGCTTTCCCGTTGGCAACGAAGGTTACGTCTTCTGCAAGACCCCAATGGGTCGCAAGGAAGAAAAGGGTGACGGTATTGAGTATTCGGATGAGCATGGAGTACTTTCTTGAGCTGGACTACATTCTTTTGATGTTGCACTGTTTCGCCCGCCAACGGCGTTTTGTTCTCTCTCTCCAGACGCAGACTCTGGTTTAAAAAGCGTGTTCTTCTGCGGATGAGGATGAAGGAATTCTAACTGGATTTACTTCGCAGTTCACGCGGGTTCGCAAAAATTCAGTCACAGGCTTGAACTAATAGTGGTTGCACGACGATCGTCCAGTCGTCCGGGGGTTTTAGTATCGGGTGCTAAACGCAGAGGACCGCAGAGGCGCAGAGGACCGCAGAGAAGAAAAAAAGGAAGCAGAGAAGAAAAAAAGGAAGCAGAGAAGAAAAAGGAAAGAATATTGTGGGACTCGATTAGTGCGATGTTTTTCGGTGTCGACGCTATTAGACCACAAATGAAGAAGACTTCAGTCTCGGTAGCGGCCCCCGTAATTTCGGAGAACTAGTTTCTAGTGCTGCTGAGAATTCGGTACAATCTAATCGCTCGACGAGTCGCACGTCGGTTCATACTTTCCCCACGTGAAGTTGCGAACTTTGCT
>JBLHLE010000974.1:0-3617 GCA_047620805.1 Pirellulaceae bacterium | reverse complement strand
TTTGTCGCCAACTTTCCCAAAACACGGCGCAATAGTAACCCGACGCGTAAGCGAGGAAACTCGCCGGATTTCCTCGCTTACGCGTCGGGTTACGAATAATCCGGGCTAGACGAATGCTTTTTTGACCGCGACTTCCAGGAAGTTGCCGATCTCTTTGACGGCTGCAGTGTCGCCAAACAACAAGTTCGCTTTCTGTTGTATCTGAGCCTTCGCGGCCAAGCGGGCGTCGGCGTCCATTCCCATTTTGTTGGCGATTTGGACGAATTGTTCGGGCGTCTGAGCAACCAGGTCCGTGTAGCCCATTTGTTGATAACAGGCGTAAGTCACTCGCGAACGCATCTGTTCGCCGGGCATCGTCACGATTGGCACGCCAGCCCCAAACGACTCGTATGTTGTCGTTCCACCGCCGAATGGGAACGGATCCAGAATCACATCGGAAAGGGCGAGGAACTGAGCGAAATCTTCGGAATTCATACGGGGGACGAATACAATTCGATCTGCGACATCGGGAATCGAGTCTTTCAGTCGCTGCTGCAGTAATTCCGTCCAGTGGCGACTTATGCCGTGCAACATCACGATCTGGCCCTTGGGGTCGTTGCGCAATATCTGAGCCATCGTTTCGTCGAACCTTGGATGCAACTTGAAAAGGTTCTGTGGAACGGCGTAGATGTTCGCGAACTCCGGCATCTCCAGTTCGCCGCGTTGCTTTAACAACGACGGTGGATCCGGCTGATAATAGAATGCGGGTAAGCGTTCCAATCGCATCAGCTGTTCAGTGTAATGACCATCGCCTGCGGCGGTTTCCAAGTGGGTATTGGACATGTAGTAGTCCACATTAGGAATACCCGTGGTCACTGGGTGCCCCCACATCGCGCATTGAACCGCTGCCAGGCGACCGAAGGCTAGGTTGTAGGTCAATCGATCCAAGCCGATATCGGGATACACGAGAGCGTCCATCTCCGCGTCGGAAATCTCCTCCCGAGCTAGTTCGTAAACGTCTGGCAGAACATTTATATTGTCTGCCGCAGCCTCAATTCTCTTGGTCCAATCGTCGGGCGTGTGAGGAAACGTAAAAACGGTAACCTCGAATATGTTTCGATCGAGTTTTTCAATGATTCCAGTAGTCAGCTTAGCGATGGTGTGATTGCGGAAGTACTTTGAAACAAACCCGACTCGAATCTTGCGGCCTTCGAGAGGCTCCATCAGAGCTCGCTCGCAATGGGGCGCTTTGTACTTGATCGTAGGAGCAAACTTCTCCTGGAACTTGGCCAGCTTTTCCTGCAATGGTTTTTCGTCCTCAGCGTGGTAAGCCGAAAAGAAACTTCGGTGGAGAAGATCGCGATAGGGGTCTGCGGTCGTGTAAGTATCGTGGAAGAGCTCGTTAAGTTGCTCGTCGATACGCTGCCGAAACTCGCGTGCTTGCTGTTCTGATTCAAGTACGACGGGCAAAACCAGCGCCTTCCGCAGCTTGTACCCCAAATTCTGCGCGTCCAATTCAAGCGCCCTGTCGAAACATTGAATGGCGCGCTCGTGTCGACCTTGGCGTTCGATACAATCGCCCAAACGAGCAATTGCGCGGGAATGGTGTGAGTCGATTCGGGCTGCCGTCTCACAAGCAATCGCCGACTCATTACAATCGCCATAGGCGGCCAATGCGTCACCAAGTTGAAAGTACCCGTTGGCCAATGTTGGCTGTAAACGGACAGCTTCTTTGTAGCTCTTGATGGCGTCTTCTAGTCGACCGATTCGCTGATTGCATAGCCCAACATAGTAGTGAGCCATCGCATGATTGGGGTGCCGCTGCAAGGCTTCGCTAAATCTGGCCAAAGCAGTCTCAAATGACTTCTGCTCCATCAAACCAATTCCAGCGTTGATATGCGATTCCGAGGCCTCGGGTTTGATCTGCGACGCTTCCTTGAAATGCTCCGTCGCTTTCGCAATTTCGCCGCGAGACTCAAGGATGTTTCCGAGCTGTTCGTGTGTCTTAGCGTGATCGGGATCGATCTTAAGCACGTCGCGGTAACAGGCCTCCGCTTTTTCGATATCGTTTTTGCGGTGATACGCGCGGCCGAGGTTGAAGTGCGCTTTTGCGTGTGTTGGACGCAATCGCAACGCTTGCTCAAGATACGTTATCGCTTCGTCCATGCGATTGTTGCGAGCGAGTATGTCGCCGAGGTTGTTATAGCACTCGACGAAATCGGGTTTAATGCTCAATGCTCGTTGGTAGGCCAGGATCGCTGGATCAGTATGTCCGAGGGCATTGAGCGCGATTCCCAGATTATAGAATCCATCCGGGTAGTCGTTAGCGATCTCGATTGCCAGCTCAAAACAATGCGCGGCGGCGGCAGGAATCCCCTCGCCCATAAACTTAATGCCTAAGCTGTTGTAACCTTTCGGTTCATTTAAGCCGAGTTGCCTAGCTTGTACCAAACTTGCGTTAGCCGCATCTCGATTTCCCGCCATTCGGTGGGCCAACGCCAGATTTCCGTAGTACATCGACTTGGATGGGTCGAGTTGAATCGCCCGCGTAATCTGTTCCACGGCCTCTGGAATACGCCCTCCCTGAAGCGAGATGAATCCGATGTAGTGCCAAGCATCGGCATGCTTCGGATCTTGTTGCACCACCATCCGATACATCTTCTCTGCTTCCTGCAGATTGCCATATCGATGATGATTTACAGCTTGGGTGAACAATTCGACCGTCGAGCTCATTGGGCCACTCTTTTAGGAATACGTATGCTTGTTCCGGGATAGCTTCACTATGATGACTCGACATTGTCTGTCATCGAATTGAGACATCCCGTGTATTATCAACAACTTACACGATCTTAGCTGAATGCCGAAGGTGGCCGCTGGGAGGTGTTCGTCTGGTATGCAGGCTACCGAATTATCGCGTTTGCGTCACTCTTTTCTGTGTCTCTCTTTTCCGTGTCTCTCTTGTCACTTTATTGGTCGCTCCTGTCGACCAATGTGCCGTCAGCGCGGAGCATCTGACATATCTTGCATTTTAACCTGGGGATTCCGGATGCATTTGGAAAAACTACTGAAACTTCCGCAAACCGCTAACCGATAGCGATTGTATCGGTTAGCGCGCCGTCAGGTAGGTCGGGAGAATGCAATGGACTTAGAAGCGATAAACCAAGCCGAATTGGCTCCGTATCTCAAACAGCTAGCGAACGACATTCTGGTTTGGGTCGGTTTCGGCACGATTGTCGGGTTATTGGCAAAAGCCATTATGCCTGGGAGAGATCCCGGCGGTGCTATAGCAACCTTGTGTATGGGCATTGGCGGGACAATAATTGGTTGCGGGATCCTTTCCTTCTTTATGCGGGACCAGCGCGTGACTCCGCTGAGCCCAATCGGATTCGCCGTCGGAACCGGTGGGGCGCTGGTGATCCTCGTATTCTATCGACTCCTCGGCGGATACTGGTTCGTGGAAGGTGATCAGCCAACGGCGAATATTCGGCCACATCATCGTCGCCGCCGCCGTCGTCGCCACCACGAAGAAGCATACGACGAATAGATCGATACTTCTCGGACTCGTTTACCAGTCTCTCAATATCTCTGTCGCGGCGTTCATACCGCATGCGCCCATCACTCCACCACCTGGATGGCTC
>JBLHLE010000973.1:0-3622 GCA_047620805.1 Pirellulaceae bacterium | reverse complement strand
CGCTTCTTGGTCACTGCTGATTGTCGGTTTTGGATAGGTATGAGTTACGTTCGGGACGACAGAGACGAGGTCGCGTGGTATTTCGATGTATACCGGGCGTTTAAATCGCGCAGCGGCGTCTAAGACGCGGTCGATCTCGCGAAAGGCGGTGAGCGGATCTGAGAGTTCGGTAACCGCGATGCAGATTTTCTCAAACACCTCGAATTGCGTACGGAATTCTCGAACTTTGTGGTGCAGCAACGGATTGTTCGTGCGTTCCGAAAGTCCAGGCGCACCAGTAATCACGACGACAGGCGACTTCTCGGCAAATGCGCCCGCAATCGAATTGCACACACTCAATCCACCCACGCAGTACGTTACGCAGATCGCCCCCATGCCATTAACCCGAGCGTAGGCATCCGCAGCGAAACCGGCACTGTCTTCACGAGTACAACCTACAACTCGAATCGGACTCTTCTCCAGCATGCTGTAGAAGCCCAGAACGTAGTCACCAGGAATTCCGAAAACATCATTTATTCCGTAGTCCTGTAACCGATTGATCAGATACTGACCAATCGAGAGACCATGCTTGAGATTGTCCGGATTTGCAAATGGCGCACGAAAAGTTGCTTGGGACATTTCGCGTCCTCCCGATAAGTAACCAAGTTACCGCGTGCTGGGAAAATACCGCGAGAAGCAAGCGGACTAAGAGGATTCTACCACTTCGGAGAATTCGGTCGACTATTGAGCAGAGGAGCTAATCGTCGGATGAGGGCAAATTGTCGCGGTAGTTGAGAAATGGACACTTATTTATGCCAAGAACGACAAAGAGGACACCGCATTGCGCCGAAGTCCTCTTTGTGTGTGACACCCACTGATGTTTCAGCAATCCACTAACGATTCGGGCGCGGGCCCACGCGCGTCCTCATCCCATCATGCCAAACTTGAGGTGTTTCCAATCGTCTATTGGGAGGCTGGTGCAACGCGCCCATCTGAGCGCCGTTGTGTGGCGAATTCGAGTAGGTTTGTTGCGAACTTTTGTTGCCGTTGTAGACTCGATTCGTTTGGCCCGTGACATAATTGAAAGTGTCGACCGACGAGATGTGCGAGAATACTGGGTTCGCTGAAATGCGAACGTGACGCCCATCCTGCGAAACGACTCCCGATACTCCCAATTGAGTTCCTACCGGTAGCCAAGTTATCACCGGCTGGTAACCAACGACCGGACGGTTGAACCCGTTGTTAAATCCGTTGTTGAACCCGTTGTTAAATCCGTTGTTGAACCCGTTGTTGAACCCGTTGTTGAACCCGTTGTTGAACCCGTTGTTGAACCCGTTGTTAAATCCTCGTTGTTGTTTCATCTGAGCCAGTTGGGCTTGAGCTCGTGCCAAGCCCCATTGCGCTTTCTGGAGTTGCTGGTGTTGCTGAGCAGCGACTTGATTGGCAATCGCGTCGACCTGATTCGCGTCCATCTGCGCCAGTTGGTGTTGAGCCACTTGCAGCTTTCGACCTTTGCCGAGTGCCTTTGTCATCGCGGTTGTAATCCAATCCCGCTTTTCTTGAGTGGTTCCCAAGACGCCTCGTTCGGAGTCGATGGCTATCTCCGCCTGAGCTGCTGTGGCCAGCAGACTAAACAACGTGATTCCGATGATCGTCGCGTTTCGCATTTCACTATCTCCCCGTGTTTGCGTTTACCGTGTCGCTAGTACAGTAACAGCAATTATCAGGCCAATGATAGCACTCGTGCCAATTATCTGGTGGACGGAAACTTGAAACGTAATTCGCGCTAATCAGAAACTCCCTGGTCCTCGCAAGTTTTTCTGAAATGATTGCTATCCGTGTTTAAGCAACTATCCTGAACAACATTCGGTCGAGTTACCGATGGCAGCGATGTGCCGGCAAAGAAGTGTCATCAATACGATATCACGTGTAGTCAGTTTGGCGACAATGTACTCGACAAGCTACCGATCCGAGCCCACAATTCGATTACGAGTCCCGAATCTTCCATTCTGCTTTTCAAAATGGTAATCGGCAAGTACGAAGGAGCGCTCGACGAGGTTCAACTTTACGGTCGGGTTCTCACAATAAAAGAGCGGCTGGCCGTCACCGATCCGACGTCGCGAGAATAACTGCGCAAGAAAAGTTACGCCTAAATCATCCTATCTCCCGAGTCGCTCAAATGGCGGCGTGTTGTACGCGGAGCATTCGTTGCAATCGGAGCTCAACCAACGGCCCTAAGTTTCAACCGGCAAACGCCTACCGCAATCCTTATTCTTGCGACCTAACCTTGATTAGTTTCTGTCCGCGGCGACGCTAATTGAGGAATCGACAATGAATTCGCGTTTTACACTTCTGGGACTGTTTTGTTTAACGCTGGTGGCTTCTCCACTGCGAGGCGAACCTGTCTCGCGGCTGTTGGTCGGAATTCAGACTTCGCAGACAACCAAAGAGATCAACAGCCAATATGCTGTTACTGCTCAGCGCATGCGAGATCGGATTAGCGAGGCGACGGGGAACTCTGTTGAAGTGCAATTTATTCGACTGCCTACTCAGGACATTGCGATAGCTGCACTAACTCAAGGGCGTGTCGACGTCGTTGCACTCGACGCGACTGGCTTTGTCAGTGCTTTGAAGAGCCAACCGCATATAACGCTTTTGTGCGAACAGCGAAAAGGTACGCAACCTGTGCAAGGGGCCATCGTAGTACACCTTGAAAGCAACGCCACCAAGCTGGCGGAATTGGCGGGGCAGACGATTGCCTTCGGACCGAAATATGCCTCGACAACGGGGCTAATTGCACAAGCGGAATTCGTTCGCTCTGCCGTGCGACGATACGACGTTTTGACGGTAAACGACCTCCAGCGGACTGAGGTCCTGGCCGGAGTTCGTTCCGGTGACTTTGCGGCTGGCGCGATTGAACAAGCCGCCAGTGACAATGCGTCGGGCGTGCGAGTTTTACATCGCTTCCCATCGATCGGACGACTGTGGGCGTCGCGAGGCGAGGTGGACATGATGACGAATCTCGCAATTCAAAACGCGCTACTGCAAGATCCAGACTATTACATCGTAGCCGACGCAGCACTAACGGCGTTTTGCGATTCCATGGACTTGGGACTAAAATTCGACAATTGAATCAGGGCGTTTGTGTTCCCTAGTCGTCATTTGGTCCGGCAGTCATTCTTGACAACCGCTGAAGAAGTCGAGTAGTCTACGGGTAATTCAATGGGGTGAAGTTCGGCAAGGGGCTTCTCTCATCACCCTGGTAGTCTACCGATGTCTTTAATTCCCGCTCGCCGAGTCAATCTTTACTCGCATTCCGCGGCCCACTTGGTTACTCTGATTTCAGAGGATTCTTGCGCGAATTGTCGAGCTCCCAGTCAAATTTCAGCGAGGTATCAATGAGTAGCGGATTATTATTTCGCGGAGCGGCCCTGGTCGTCTTCGCCTGCACAGTTGTGAGTTTGCCTGCGGGTCAACTTCGCGCGGATGAAATCGATACGTTTGCGAAACGAGCCGAGGCGGCGCTGAGCAAGAAGTCGCATTTCACGTTCGAAGATACGGAACTAAAGGACGTCGGAGAGGCATTTGCTGCTCAACTCGCTCTTCCCGTGATCCTTGATCAACGGGCGCTGGACGACGCTGG
>JBLHLE010000972.1:0-3631 GCA_047620805.1 Pirellulaceae bacterium | reverse complement strand
CGTGACCGGATCCCTAAAAGCAGCGGACCCGTTACCGAGCGGAGCAGGAGTCGTCCCTCCGACCGGCAAGCCATTTCGCGGCTGCAAGTTTTCATTGATACTGGACGGCGGCTGCGCTACAGCAACGACGCCGAACAAGCCAAGGATCGCCAAAGTTAGTCCGCTACGTAAGAGCATGACCGTTCTCCCATCACCTAAGTGAAGAAACAGTGGTTCAGTTATATTGGGGCGGGGAGTATAGGAGCGCAGTGGAAACGACACAAGGCGAATGCGGTATCCATACACAATTACGCAAAAGTATGCCGATTCCATGCGTTAAACCGGAACGCAAGTCGCGGCGAAGAATGCACCTCTAGCATTCAGGCGACAACTCGGAAACTGCCCCAAAGTACTCCGACAGAACCTGTTGGCGATATCGAAAGATCTTCAACAACTCACCTTTAACAAACAAAGCGTGAATAACTCGACCGCCCCGAGGCCGATACTGCACGACATCGCGGACGAGTGTTCCGCCGCCATCTTCCTCAAAGAAATGCTCGTGATGCCAATAAGAATAAGGGCCACGCAATTGCTTGTCGACGAATCGGAACGGTGGTTCCCAAGCCGAAATCTCCGTTCGCCAGCGAATCGGGATCCCTCGCAAACGCAGACGATAGTCGATCAGTGCCCCCATCCGCATTTCAATTGGTAGAGCTGACTCAATGGCAAAATGCAGCCACGGCGGCGTGATCGTCTGCAACTGCCCAGCGTCCGCGAAAAAGGGGAAAACATCTTCACGCGGACGCTCGAATCGCTGCTCGCTGGTCAACTGGTAAGTCCCCAGGTCCGCTGCGAGTGGTTCAATTTTCAACACGTCGACACTTGTCATGAGAGGTCCGTCCGTTAAATGTTCAAAGACTGGGGAGCTCAATTGGCGACGCGCTCGTATCTTGGTTCGCAGCAGCCAGTTTCGAGGTGGCGTGCTTCCAAGCCCTCAGCAGGATTAGCGAAAACGGAGCCCACCAAATCAGGTCATTGTAGAGACACAAGAACCCCCAAGACCATGGTAACTCGCCGTTCGCGGCAGACTGAATGAAGCCAATAGGACCGAGCACTTTTCCGAGCAGCCCGACCAAAATGATTGGCCAGTGGCGATAAGGATCGAAGGCGGCGACTAGATATCCCACGCCATACACTCCAACAATCATTCCGACACACTGCCAGATCTGGGGATAAAGCGGAATCTGCAATTGAAACAGTTGAAAAACGTGCTGCGGAAAAAGCACGACCCACGCGCCCCACACCAAGTTATAGACCCCAGCCAGAACCAGAACATTACGAGCCCAAGAGCCGACCCTACGGACGTTTAATTCCGGATTGTGAGATTCGCCGGCATGGGCTTTGGCTTGCTTTACGAGTCCAACTTTCATGACACCTCCCTATATTGGTTCAACTAAGGAACCGCAGTTAAGGAGCGTCATTAACCAAGCGAACTCGTGCTGTTGGTGTCGCGTCCCATTCACGTACGCCTGCGACTGACGGTTTAACCCGAATTATTCATGAACACTCTCGCTACGATCTTCATGAATAATCCGGGTTAAACGAACGAAAAACTTGGGTAAAGACAAGGTCGTTGCGCGCTGCTGTCGCTGTGCGCGGTCGGCTTGGTAGCCCATCCAGTCGGCCAACGACGTAATGGCCAGCAATAGAGTCCTGGTGCTGAATCGCATTTGAACGTCTCCAATATCACCGCAGCCGCCGTGGAATGATAAGATCAGCCGCACGCTCGTCGATTCAGAATACCGAATCCGCCGAACCACTACAAATTGCCGCGACCTACAAGAAAATCGAGATTTGCTTGACCCCCGCCATGCAACCACCGAAAATACCTCCGTCGGCTCACGATCAATTTGGTAACCAACTTACCACCTGCCCTCGGAAGTCATGAGAGCGTCGAAAATCCCATCATCGCCTGCTTTGGAGTCAAATTCGGATGCAACAAGTGCATCGGCGGCGGCGGTCTGCCTTCACGCCGTCCACCAGAAAACAGTGGACCACCAACAAACAGTGGACCACGAACAAACCCCCAGCATCCAGAAAACCACCAGCATCCAGAAAACCACAGACACTTCAGTTTTCCAAGCTCCGTTCATCCTCGCCACGCCGCGACGACGAAGACGCGGACTGCGTTCCACCTTTGGCAGCTTCACGCTAAGCGTAATTATCCACGCGAGCGTACTCGTGTCGTTAGCCGCTTCAACCGCATTTGTGACTCATTACAACGGTTGGCAAATAACTGCGCACGCGGAACTAGCCGAACCCGAAAAAGAATTGCAGCTCGAACCGGCTTTCCGCGAACTCCGGAACACGTCGGCACTGGCCAATGTCGCCCAGGCCGAAGCTTTCCGAGGCGGCGAGGCCAGCGCGGAAGTCGACCCCGATGACGTGGCTGCTCCCCAACACCCGTTCGCCACTGTCGTCTCAACTTCAATTCAATCCGATCTGCTATCCACAATCCAGACGCTCGTCGGCAATGGAGGGCAGGGGACAGCCACCGCTAAAAAAGGAAATGGCCAAGGCGATAACAAACCGAGTGCCGAGTTCTTTGGAATCTCCGCAGGAGGTCGCAGTTTCGTTTTCGTCGTTGATTGCTCGCTGAGCATGGCCGGCAGCAAGTGGCGAGGAGCCTGCAACGAACTAACCGCAGCCATCGAACGACTCACCCCTCAACAATCGTTCTATGTCATCTTCTTTGACGGCAAGTCCCATCCAATGTTCGCCCCCAATAATGCTGCGAGTCGCCCACTCCAGGCCACTCCAGAGAACATTCAAAAATATCACGAGTGGCTGAACTACGTGAAACTTGGATTCGACACGAGTCCTTGCCTATCCATTAAACACGCAGTTAACCTCGCCCCCGATGCCATCTTCCTACTTAGCGATGGAGAGTTCAGCGACCCCACAGCGACATACTTGAGGAACAACAACGCGAACAAAGAAGAAAGCGAAACTCCCATGATCGCCGTCCACACAATTTGTTTTCACAGTCGCGACGGCCAAAAAATGCTCGAACGGATCGCAGCAGAAAACGGTGGCCGTTGCGCTCTCGTATTCAACGAGTAAGGCGTCACCAAAACGTAGAACGCTTTGCGACATTAGCACCAAGGTGGTAGTCCGCTACTCTTAGTCCACACCGATCACGGCTTGCTTGACTGCTGCAGACCCCTTGAGAACGACCACTTGATTCTCAAAGATATCCTTTTCGGTGATTAGGTCCACGCGAACCCTCTTTCCGGCAACCACTCGTTCGACGAAAATTTCGAGGTGAAGTCTCCCGGTGACAAAAACCCGGTACTCTTCATCCACTGGATTTTTTTCGGTCCATTCCCTCCCGAAGGCACCAGCGCCACTCGTCCAATTAAAACGGGCTTTGAATTTCGTATTCCGGCCGTTTTGACCGAAGCCAATTTCCATACCGGGGATCCCCGGCCCAGCAAGCATTACCGGAGGCTTTTTGATGTCAGTCCCGCTGGGACGCACTTTGAAGAAGGCAGAGAAAAACGGGCCCGTTGATCCCTCCCATAGCAAAACCAGGTCCTTGCTCCATTTGCGGAGAGAATCCAATTGCCGATCGATATCCTCCTCCAATTGC
>JBLHLE010000971.1:0-3634 GCA_047620805.1 Pirellulaceae bacterium | reverse complement strand
GTCGTCCCGGCGATTCGCTTCAGTGGCTGGGCTGCCCATCATAAACTTGCCGCCCTTAATCGGCAGCAACTCGATCTTCGCTGGGCTGTGTTCGATTAGCTCGCTGTAGGATTTCATCTCAGCTTCGTTGCCAGCTGCGGAATTTGCGACGGGCAAAGGGGCGGGGTGTTCGGCTGCCACGCACTTTTGTAAAGCGAGTGCAGTTACGAAGACAAAAGCGAGCGTTAGGTGAATCGCACTTGATTGAGTCATGTATGAATTCTCAAGAAATCAAGGAAGGTCGAGTGGCAAAGCACCCGGCGGGACATCCATTATACCAAGCGGAATTCGCCAAAACACGTCGAGCAAACTCCAAATTGTCGAACCCCCACCTTTAAGGAATTCGCCGTATCTACTCTGCAATAAACAAGTTAGAAGTTGGCAGTCACGTTACGCAAGTTGGCCGTGGGACATAGGTTTGATTTTGTGCACGGCTCGCTGTCGAGCTTATGGCTGCTGCCAACTCCAACCGCCACCCGGACGATGGCAGCCACAACCGGTTGAACGCGGCAACTCACCGCTAATGCCATGCCCGCCAAGATGCCAGTAAAACGGGCGGCGCGGTTCGGGACTACCCAACTCGTTCATTTGCCGAGCATCAAAAATTCGACCGTTGGCGACAACGTACTCCACTCGCTCGGTGTGACGTATTTCTCGAGTTGGATCGTAACCGCGTTGGATCACGACAAGGTCCGCCAGTTTGCCGACTTCGAGTGAACCAATGTCGCCGTCGAGACCGAGGTACTTCGCTCCATTAATCGTTCCGCATCGTAAAGATTGCATTGGTGTCATACCGCCCTGCACAAAACTCCAGAGCTCCCAGTGAGTGGACAAGCCATTGAGCTGCCCGTGGCCGCCCGCTTGTACCAAACCATTGTCGTCGACAACTTGACGTGCAATCTCGGCAACCTTGATGTGGTTGTAATCTTCCAGAGGCGCTTTATTGCGACGGCGCGAACGCGGTACGAGTACGTGCGGTGGAATGAATGTTTGCAGTCGCGGGTGCAGCCAGAGGTCGTCGACCTCGTACCAATACTGTTCACCGGAGATCCCCCCGTAAGCTACGCAAAGCGTCGGGGTATAGCCAACTTCAGTTCCCCGCCAGAGGTCCATCACATCGCTGTAGGCCGTTTGCACAGGCAGCGTGTGTTCAATGCCAGTATGGCCATCGACGATCATGTTCATGTTGTGCATGAAGGTCGAGCCACCTTCGGGGACTACCATCATTTTTAGCTCTCGCGCCGCAGCGATAACTTGTTGTCGCTGATCACGCCGCGGTTGGTTGTAACTCTTTACCGAAAACGCTCCGATGGCTTTCATCCGCTGGAGATGAAACTTGGCGTTTTCCAGCGAATCGATCTCTGCTTTGAATGAACCCGTTGCGCCGTACAAAATTGTGCCAGTCGAAAATGTTCGAGGGGCTACGATCCGACCCGCCTTCGTCATTTCACTTGCGGCAAAGATGCTATTGGTGTCATTGGAAGGATCGTGAATCGTGGTAACTCCAAACGCTAGTCTGGCGTAGTCGACCCAATTGCGTTGCGGAGTAATTCCGCTGGACGCTTGGGATCCATGGGCGTGAACGTCAATGAATCCGGGCAGCACGGTTTGCCCTTGAAGTTGAATGACGCGGGCGTCGCTAGGAATAGCGACTTCCTTTCGTGGACCGATTGCGACGATGCGATTTCCGTCGATCAAGACCGTGCCGTTTTCGATGATCTCGTCCTTATTCATCGTGACGATGCGACCGCCAACCAGAGCCAGCATGCCGGATGGTTTCGAATGTGGCGTTTGAAAACTAATGTTGCGCACTGTTGGAGGCAGCGGTTTCTTTGACGGATCATCACCCGTTTGCAGGTAAGTAAACGCATCCACCAAGCGCGTCGAGTAGAGGTCGGGGCCGAGTGACCAGTGGAGTGAACTGGAATCGCCCGAGAAATGAATCCAGTTTCCAGCCTTTTTGCTCACTTTGGCAATCGGAATTCCCTTTCCGCCCGGGCCGACTGAAACCGTCGAACCCGTTTGCACGAACGGCGCGATGTAGACGTTGAAACGCTCGACAAATGAGAGCCACTTGCCGTCGGGGGAGACCTGGTAGTCCGTCGCCCAAACGCTGGTGTAATGTACTCGTTCGTCGCGACCATCCACTCCGATCGAGTACAACTGCAAATTGTCGGCCGCTTTGTCAGCTTTCGCCTGTAACAGAAAGACGCGTTCGTTGTCGTTTCCAAACTGTGGACTGCGACCGGTTTTAGCAATGCGTTCCGCTTTTCCGCCCGTTGTGGTGACTTTGTATATCCCTTGATCGCGTGACCAGAGCGGCGAAGTGAGGTGCCCGCCGCCACGCCGCTGAAAGACAATCAGTTTTCCATCTGGTGAAAATACCGGATCGGAGTAGTGTCCAGGAGTTTCGGTAACAACCCAGTTTTCTGCCTGGGTTGGATCGACGGAAGCAACGCGGACGGCACCCAGTGATTCGTCGTTCCAAGTCGTGTAAACGATGTACCGTCCGTCCCGTGAGAAGCTCGGGAAAAACTCGAAGTCGAGTTCTTGCGATGTGAGTCGTCGCGGCTTCCCGTCGGGGAGTTCTCGAACATAGATGTGGCCAAGTGCCTGGTAGGCGACTAGTTTTCCAGTGGGCGAAGTCCGTACCCAACGCAGCATTTTTATGTCGATGTTATCGGGAGCGACGGCGATCGGAAATCGCAAGCTCTTGGTGATCGTCCGCCTATCTTTAATGCGGAACGGGATGATCTGTTCGGTGCCATCAGCGACATGAATTTGGCGGATTTTTCCTTTTGCCCACAGCACAATTGACTTGCCGTCAGGTAACCAGGCGAAACTCGGGTATACTCCGTGGATGGCCCAGGCTTCCTGCATGTCTCGTTCGAGCTTGTCGTACACCAAGCGAACGGCGCCGGACTTTGTGTCGAAAATATGTAGACCTGTTTTCGCTCCAATGCGGCGAACAAAGGCGATACGATTTCCGTCGGGCGATGGGGTCGGGCGGCAAGCTCCACCAGGACCGGTTATATAGGACTCCGTTTCCCCAGACTCGATACTCCGTCGCTTCACAACGTAGATCTGTTTGTTGGAATCCTTGTCGTATTCAAAAGTACTTCCGCCTGTCGCGTCCTGTGAATAGTAGAGGTATTTTCCGTCGGGAGAGAATACCGGCTCATTAACGTCTTTCTGGTCGTTGGGACGTATAGTCAGCTGCAGTCCAGCCGTAGATCCGGCAGCGACACCGTGGCTGTGGTAAAGCCACATTTCGCCGCCGCCCAATGAACGTCGGCTGCTGAAATGTTTTCGCGCCACGATGTAGTTGCCATCGGGCGCCCACGCCGGTCCGTTTAAGAGACGGTACGTTTCGTCAGTGATTTGTCGAAGTTGTTTCGTCGCGCGGTGGATCGTCCAGATGTTGTCGCCGGATTTCGTGCTCTTGCCGAGACGGTCGCTGGTGAACGCGATTCGCTTTCCGTCGGGACTGTAACGAGGCTGCATATCCCAAGCAACGCCCGTGGTCAGCTTTTGCGGAAATATGCCATTGGTGCCATCGGCACCTGTCAGCGGCATTGTGTAAAGGTCGCCCAAT
>JBLHLE010000970.1:0-3635 GCA_047620805.1 Pirellulaceae bacterium | reverse complement strand
TCGATCCGAAACGAAGAATGTGGCGGCAGATCATGCCGCGATAGTTCAACAGTTAACCAAGGCAGTAATCGTCTGGCACAAGTCGATGCCAGAAGATAATGGCGCCAACTTAGTCGGCAAACCGAATCGCAAGAAAAAAAAGTAGGGACGCATAGTCGCCTTTCGCTCCGCGAAATTGCGTTCTTCGTTCGCGAGTTGCCTTCCCACTCAGTTCGATTTTAGGCTGTCGATTTATCGGCTGCCTAAAACGAACTGAGAAGGGCAGGTCGTCGTCGGTTTTTCTGAAATTGGGCGACGGGTAGGGCAGTTGAAGTGCAGATGGCGTAGCTCTCAATCGCACGCGCGGCTACTGTGTGATGTCCGCAGAAACTGTCTCGTTGGATGCTTGAGATTGTTGACCAAGGGATTCGCACACTTCTAAAACCCCACCCGACGCTGAGACGTCGACCTCCCCGCTGCGAGGAGTTAACTCGCTTCGCGAATGCTATTTCCTCTTCGCTCCGACCTGCCAATTCGGATCGGGCTGGTGTGCCTTGTCTAGTAGATTGCCTGCGTGATTGACGAGATCGAGACGTCGAGCGGCGTAGTCGCTTTTTTCATCGTGGTCCCACGACATGTCATACAGTTGTATATTGCCGGTAAACATTGGCGCGCGAATTGCTTTCCATTTACCGAAGCGGACAGCTTGAGCGGAACCTCGCTCGTAGAACTCCCAATACATGTTGTGTTTGCGATACCACTGCTTTTCGACTGGTTCGTTGTTCAGGGCCGATACGAAACTGTCGCTGTCGATATCCTCAGGCGTTTTCGCCCCGGCTAGTTCCGAAACTGTCGCCATCACATCGCCGAAATACCAAGCTCGATCTGATTCTGATCCCGCTTTTACTTTGCTGGGCCAGTATGCGATCGTTGGGACTCGGATTCCCCCTTCGGTCAAATCTCGTTTAAAGCCGCGATATTTGCCGTTGGAGTCGAAGTAGTCGCCCTTGTGGCCACCTTCTTGATGCGGGCCGTTATCCGAGGTGAAAATAACCAAAGTGTTGTCAGCGATCTTTAATTCATCGAGCAGATCCAAGATCCGCCCAGTATCGCGATCGATATTTTTAATCATCGCGGCAAAGCCCTTTTCTGGTGCCGGCCAATCTTTTTCTGCAAACTCGCCAAGGTCGGGGACTTCCATTCCCTCGTTTCCAGCTTCGTTATTCGCATGTGGAACGTTCATGGCGAAGTACAAGAAAAACGGGTTCTCTTGATTTTCGCGGATGAAATTTAGAGCATCTTCAGCAAACAGGTCGGGGGCATATTGAACTCTCTTCTCTGCTACTCCACGGCCTCCTTGGGGTAGCTTGGGATCCTGCCACTGTTTCCATTTTGCAGCCACAACATTTTCAAGGTACTGGACCTTACCGTTGCGAATCAGAAACTCGGGGTAAAAATTGTGGGCATGCCACATGTTTACGTAGCCGAAGAAATGATCGAAGCCAACGTCGTTAGGGTTGGTGAAGTTATCGGGAGTTCCGATTCCCCACTTCCCGACGCAGCCAGTTTTGTAGCCAGCTCCCTTTAGAATCGAAGCGATGGTCGGTGTTCCAGGTTGAATGATAATGGGAGCGGTCGAGTTGCCGCGGACGACTGTGCGGCCCATGTGCTTACCAGTCAGTAATACGCAGCGAGACGGCGCGCAAACGGTGCAGCCTGCATAGAACTGAGTGAAACGCATTCCGTTCTTCGCCATCTCATCGAGCCGCGGAGTCTTCAATGTCTTTTGACCAAAGCAACCGAGGTCACCATAACCGAGGTCATCGGCCAATATCAGCACGATGTTCGGGCGTTTCTCTTCGGCTTCGGCGACGGAACTCCAGTTCCAAAAGAAAATCGCAGTGCTCGCAATGACTAGCAACGTACAGACTTGGCGGAAAAAACGTGTTCGTTTCAAGATTTGCTCTCCAATGGATGTTCTGGCGAGAGGCCGATCCGAAGCGTGGCCTTACAGCGGTCTACTATTATGACCGTGAACAAGCCTGGATGGAAGTTGCAGCCGTCGCCGAGAGAAACCTATGAATTCACCAAACGCAATGGAAGTCAACTGTTCGAGTCGGCGACCTAGTAGAAGGGCAACCGAAAATTGGGAAGCGAAATTGCGAGTTTGGTTTTCTTAGCCGTCGCGCAGCGTTTGGCTTCTTAAGAGTGACTCGCGGCCGCCGACCCAGGCTGTTGTCAAAGTCGGATGATCTTGTATTCCGGTGGTGACTTGAATACGCGGCGATTCGGAACTCAGTAACTTCTCAAGATTCGGGGCGATCTCAGGCAAAACTGTCATGTCTACCAAGTTACGACAACGGTGGATCTGAAGCTCGCGAAGCTTCGGCATGACAGGCAGTCCCTCCAAACTGATAGGATTTGCCATGAAAAGTTGCAATTCCTCGACACCTGCGGGAATGGTGATCCCCTCGAACGATTTCAGACGAGGTTTGAAGTGCCAGTGATCGAATTTGGTGATCGTCGATTCGGTGATTCCTAAGTCCGATTTGTTCCAGTGGTTGACTGCGTAGCGCAGTTTTGGAAATCGGGAAAAGTCGATGCCTGGCCGATTGGGGTTGATACCCACGTAATCCAATTCCGTCAAATCATAAATCGCATCGATATCTGTGAGCTCAATGTCCCACAACCAAACGTACGTTGCGTTCTTAACTTCACGGAGAAAGTCGAGATTGTCCTGCTCAAATCCGAAATGAGGATTGCCAAACAATCCTCGGAAACCAGCCGTGTGATAATGTGCTATGCACTCTGCCATACGCGCGGATTGGAATCCGAGACTGGGTATGACATTCGGCTGGTCGTGCCATTCGTAAAATCCGTTTTCTTGTTCTCGAATCGACATGAATTCATTCGCTTAGTCGGAGTGCGCGTCTAATTTAATTCGATAGTGTAACAATCAAACCCCTTGCGGCAAAATAGGAGGTGGGGAATATAAATCGTAATCGCCAACGAAAAGTTCATTTTTCAGGCATTTCTTTCCAGATGACCCGCTGTTTGCACCTTGTTAAACTGCACAGTGCTAGCGAAGAACGTGTCAAATTGATGACTGCCTAATCCACTTACATCTCTTTCCGCACTCGTTTTGCGACGATATGAGCCCGAGCACGGCCACATTTTCGGTGGCCAGCGAAGCACAACAATGCGCTCGAATTTCCGTTTTGATCGTGGTTTTGTACTCGGGCCGTTAGTAACCTGAAGTAGTTCTGTATCAGTGTGTTCTGGAATTTGGATGATCCGATGAAGATTGCCACGATGATCCTGGCCTTTACCCTCTTTACGAGGTCACCCAACTTGGCGGATGCTCAGGAATCTCCCGCGCCTGCAAAGAAATGTGTGCCCCCAACCCTCGTGACGTTTTGCGCAATGGGCGATGTGCCATATGAAAAGGCCGATGACGCGCTGCTGCCCAAGCAGATCGATGAGATTCCGCAAGTCGCCGAATTTGTAGTACACGTCGGCGATATTAAGTCGGGAAAAACTCCCTGCGATGAGGAGGTTTACATCAAAGTTAGCGGCATGCTTTCAAAATCTGCCAAGCCGTTGTTTATTATTCCGGGCGACAACGAGTGGAATGATTGCACTGCTCCCGAGCCATC
>JBLHLE010000969.1:0-3640 GCA_047620805.1 Pirellulaceae bacterium | reverse complement strand
TCCGTGTGTCGACGTGAGGGTGTGGGTTTGCGCACCCGCGACGAAGTCGATCGTGAAATCGCCGCCTGGGTTTCCGTCGTTGTCACCGTCCAGCTGAACACTGCCGGAGTCGGTGATGTCATCGGAAACAGTGAGGCGATAGATATCTTCGGCTAGAACGCCGAAATCCAACGTGGCAATGTTCCCTGTGTAGCTGGGATTTACCGCGATGGTGGAGTCATCAGCGGAGCCTAATAGTCCGTCGGCACCAGCACCATGCAGGGTGTAGCTGCTGGCCAAGTCGGCACCAATTACGGCAGTGCTGAATTCGACTTCCAGGTTGCCGACCACTCCCAGGGTGCCACTCGCATCAACGGTGGTACTGTCGACGATCGTTGCCAGCAGGACACGATCTTCCAGTCGTTCGCTTTGGAAGCTTCCGCCACGAAGAAGGCTAGCGCGTCGGCGACGTTTCGTTCGGTTCTGAAAGAGGTTGTTTCGACGCTTTTGGTTCGTCATAAGATTTGGCCTTTTTTGGCTGGTCGCCAGAAAAATTCATGTTGCTGTGCGCGAAGTATATGGACTTCCATAAGGCGGCAAGAAACGCGTTTGCTCGGAAGAATTGCGAGCAGACGCAAATAAACAGGAAGGAACATCTGCTCACACGGTTCGCTACCCTGCAAACGTGTTTTGCCGAAAGTAAATCGTCGTAGGAATCGATGAGATTCGCAAAACTGATTCGTTGCACGGGACCTTGCTGGAAAACCGCGCGCCCAGTAATCGCCCGACTTGTGCAATGTTTTAATCTGCAGGGAAAGGCGAAGCAACAACGAGTGGCTGGAAATCGCGAGAATTTACATGCATAAACTCTTGTTTTAGAGACCTTTCTCAGAGAACTCGTAAAAACAAATCGGCAGGAAAGGTAAGTTCATTGTCCGCCACGACAATTGAAGTAGAGTGCAGCGCCACGCCACCTTGAGCCCGTCCGCGGGTTGACAGGCAGCGGACATAGACCAGGATCGACCTACAGAACCACCGAAATTCAGGGCGATGTATTTCACGTCTCTAGAGTGCAGTCGTTCTGTCATAATCCGCTACACAAGTTGGCGGGAACTACAGCTTCCGTAAGTTTGTACCAAACTCAACAGTGCCTTCAGCTACCGACTTTCCCGGCTAAAAGAAATGATCTCGCAAAAGTCGCCGGATTCATATTTCTTCGTAGGAATTCCGCCCAGTTTCACCGGCAATTCAGTATCTCGACAAGGGCCACACATACGCAAATCAGCAATCTGGCGTGCAAGGAGCGAGTTTAGCAAGTCGCGCCAGCCTTACAGGGCGGGCAATTTTCAGCGCAATCGCTGCTCGAGGCTGTTGAGAACTACAAATTAGTGCGTTAGAGGGAAGAGAATTGGGTCGCTAAAGGGAAGCGGACGTTTTGGGGCAGTCCACCAAAATTGCCTGGCTCCCGTCTTGCCACTTAACATTCGATCAACGACTTAACAGCCCATTATGAGCCACAGTGTCTTACGTTGGTTTCTCAAGACGCGGCGACTAAATAGAACCGCAGATGGCGACACAGTTAACCCAGAAAGGCCAAAACCGCGCGTCATAGCTAAAACCAAAACCCTGGATAGACGAATGCATTGGCAACTTGTCCGCAGTCGTGTTCGGTGACACCTTGAGCGCGGGCGATTGCAACCCAACGATCATTTACAGTTCGCTCCATCTCCTCGATGATCGCCTCTGCCTCGCTCTGTTCGAGCAGGAAACGCTGACATTGTGTTAGCAGATTTTTCGCATTCGCGTAACGTCCCAGATCGCCACATTCTAGTGCGAGGTCGCGTCGTTCCTTACTGACGGGCATGGAAGGCACGAGGTCGTACGCTGGACTAAGCCTCCAATGATCATTCATGGCAATAACTGCGTGATTCCGTGGGTGATCATCGATATTGGAAATCAAGGCATTGAATGCCATACGGCGAAAGAGCTCGGCAGCGTCGGCTTTGGGTTTTGATGAGATCCGTCGCAACTCCTCACTTAGTATGACGTACGACCATCTTTGCCGCTCAACCGCCGATTCTGAGGCGCGTAACAACGTCAATGCGCTAAGCATTCGTGCGCGTCGATAGCCCTGCTCCGATTTCTCTCGGTCAAATCGTTTCACCAACAGAACGTCCCGGTCTCCGATCGTAGTTATCTTACTTTCACTTGTGTTCAGGCCGCATTCCTTCCCGAGGTTCAACATGGCATGCTCCACACGAGCGTAGTTCCACCGATCGTCTGGCCGATTGAACTTTGCAATCCACAAGCCGTATTCGTCTTCGACAACGGCCTTTGGTCTGGCACCGCCCATCGACGTTCCCACCAGCAATAACTCCTCAGCCTGCTCAGCCTCCGCTCCGCCGGGCAAATCTTCGTTCGCGATGATCGCGTCCGCTAAGGTGTGAAGCCTTTCGAGATCGACAGTACGATTGAATTCTCGCTTGGGAGGTGGAGGGTTCGCTCCTAGACCAAACCCAAGTGCCCCGGCGCGATCGTCAGGCGAGTACATGAGGTAATCAAACTCTCCAAGTTGAGCCTTTTGAACGTGCCGCTCGATAACGCGCCGCCCCCAGTAATCGGGGCCCGCATCGCGCAACGCTCCGAAAATCCCATTGAGATGGCGAGTCTCATAGGTCCTTGGGCCAAGTCTGAGTTCAACCGGATCAATGGGTACGGCATTGGGCCGCTCAAGGTAACTGCGACCATACACAAACCGACCGAGTGTTGCATCTAAGCCAGGTGTATCACCAATTACAAGCCTCCCTGCAGTGACAAATTCTGTTTCGCCTGGCAAAACAATGTAGACGTAACAATCCGTTTTAGAAGTCATTGTCTAGCCTATTCTTGTCGTGACTACGGGATCGCTGGCGAGTGTCAATAAGCGCAAGCCCTTGCTCATCTGAGTCAGGCGCGGCGACCGGGTCCAATTGGTCGACCAGGTTGTAAGCCCAAAGTAACGCAACGTACACAGCTGCGCTTGTTGTAGGCTTACCCCGTTCGGCGTCTCCAATAGGCCGAGGTCCCGTGCCAATTCGTTCGGCGACCTCAGCGATTGTCAAATTGCGTCGCAGCCTCGCAGTCCGAAGGTTTCTACCTAAGTTCTTGAGGGCGGACTCCACCTCAAATGGAGGGGAGGTCGTAAGCAAGTTTTTTGCGGTCATAAATACCTCAAGGATCTCTTAAGCTGACTTAGACGCTCTTAAGAGTATACGCATGAATAGTAGCTCAGACCACAAAAAAACCAATCAAGAGCATATTAAAATGAATAAACATCTCTTAAGAGCATGTAAATTGACATCTCTTACCGTCTTGGTATGCTCAGAAAACACCCACAATCAGCTTTTCAGTTGGCCTTACTACCGGATTCCTTGCGCTTCATCACCTTGAGATGAAGACTTTCTGGCTCGGATAGGATGCGTGTAATTGCTCGTCAGCACCTCGAGGTGCCTGTCCGGTAGCGAGCATGGTACGTTTGGGAGGCAAAGCAAAAACAAAAGGGTCGCAAGGGTCGCAAGCCAATATCGCGGGCCTAGGGGAGGATGCTTTTCTTGCTTTTTGCGTTTGGTACGTGGAGTAGTTTTTTCACCCGCCGGAAAAAAATAAACGCAGAGGAGGCGGA
>JBLHLE010000968.1:0-3646 GCA_047620805.1 Pirellulaceae bacterium | reverse complement strand
AAAGTTCCTTGACGTGCGACATATCGCTGTCGCTTCTGGCCGTGTTCAATTTCGGGTGTAATTTCTAGTTGCACTGTGCCGTCGCCTTGAGGAAAAGTGCGGACGCCAAATCGGCACTTGGCGAGTGTGAAAGTTTTTTGATTGGGTGGCTCGCCGCTATCGTTAGGATCGCCTGCGGAGTGTGTGCTGATGGTCAATTCTTCTTGTGTGAGCGACGAGTCGATTACGCGTTTGCGACCCGTGGGGATCTGAATCTTGCGATGCTGTACGATCACTTCGTCTTCGGTGAATGTACCGTCCACGGCAGCGAGTTTCTGTCCCGATTTTTGTCGCTTCAAGAGCTTTTGCAGAAGTGCTGGAAGCTGAACAGTCAGACCGGCGCGGAGGCCGTGTTCCGCGAGCGCCTTGCGCTTATCGGTTGGCAAATGCTGCTGATCAATCTCGTCCCACATCCGCAATTCTTCGTCTGCTCGGGAGTCAGCCAAACGGACAAACGCGATTTCCAGCACCACCGCGTCCGTCGACATGCGTGGCGACGGCAGCAGGTTCGCGGCGGAATCGGGCATCTTCCACTGCGCGCATCCGGAAAATGCGAAATTCGCGAAAAGAAATGCCAAAACAATTGCACGGCGGCAAATCATGGTCACCTTACGGGACAGCCGTTGTCGATAGTTAACTATTCATTCGTCAAAGCTGCGAAAGATTAGTCGTGGCGACAACTTAAGTCAATGCGAATGGACCGCAATACATCGCCATGTGCCAACCTAGCTGGATTTCAGTTCGGCAATTGGCGAAAAGCGTGATAGCATCGGCGGATTTCGACTCGGGCAATCCTCTTGCTCACCCCAAGTAATGGGGAGATAATGTTCGATTCCTTTTCGCCGAATTTCGGCACCAGCCGCATGAAAACATAAGCAAGTCTTGATTATACAGTTACACAATCCATTGGCACGGGAGATCCTAAGATGGCATTGATTCCTCTGCGAGTTTTGCTCGACCACGCCGCCGAAAACAACTACGGTGTGGCAGCATTTAACGTCAACAACATGGAACAGATTCAGTCGATCATGGAAGCCTGCAAAGAAACCGATTCGCCGGTTATCGTGCAAGCTTCTCGCGGTGCCCGCTCCTATTCGCAGGATGCCTACCTCCGCCACCTGATGCTCGCCGCAGTCGAACTCTATCCGCAGATTCCTATCGTGATGCACCAGGATCACGGTAACAGCGTCGCAACTTGTATGAGCGCCATTGAAAACGGCTTTACCTCTGTGATGATGGACGGCTCGCTGGAGGAAGACGGTTCGACACCCGCTAGCTTCGATTACAATGTTCGCGTAACGGCTGAAGTCGTTGGGAAAGCTCACGCAGCCGGCGTTTCAGTCGAAGGCGAACTCGGTTGCCTCGGATCTCTTGAATCCGGTGAAGGCGAACAAGAAGACGGACACGGGGCACAGGGAGCGCTTTCCCACGATCAGCTACTGACCGACCCCGAAGAAGCTGTCGAGTTCGTTGAAAAGACCGGCGTTGATGCTTTGGCAGTAGCCATTGGAACTAGTCACGGCGCTTACAAATTCAGCCGCAAGCCCGATGGCGATGTGCTGGATATGAAGCGAATTGAAGAGATTCATGCCAGACTGCCTAACACTCACCTCGTTATGCACGGTAGCTCTTCCGTCCCTCAGGAATTGCTCGATGTCATCAATGAATTCGGTGGTCAAATGAAGGAAACCTACGGCGTTCCCGTCGAAGAGATTCAACGTGGTATCCGTAGTGGCGTACGCAAAATCAACGTCGATACCGACAATCGACTCGCCATTACCGGGGCAATTCGCAAAGCGTTGTTCTCCGATACTTCACAGTTCGATCCCCGCTACTACCTCAAGCCCGCCCGCGAAGCCATGAAGCAAGTTTGCATCGATCGCATGGTAGCCTTTGGTCAAGCAGGCAACGCAGAGAAACTACGTGCTACGCTGGCCGCCCACGCGTAAACCTCTTGAAACAATATTCTCGCAAACTCAATCAGCGTCTCGATTAACGCACTGCGTGGTCGAGACGCTATTTTTTTGGATATTGTTGACCCCGCGATCCGTTCTGTTAATCTAGAGGTTGATAACTTCGAGGTAGGCTAGTCATACCTCGCTCATTTGACATTCAACAGTACGCTGTAAAATCACATTTGAAGGGGAAAACATGGCTGACGGTGGAAAGACGAAAATTGTTGGTGGATTACTCGCACTGTTCTTAGGCAACCTGGGCGTACATCACTTCTATCTCGGGTCGACGATGGCTGGCGTAATTTGTCTCGTGACTTGTGGAGGTTGCGGAATTTTGAGTCTGGTCGAAGCCATTATGTTGCTGATCATGAGCGACGAAGACTTTGACGCCAAATACAACGCACGTTCTCCCGAGGCGATGGAGTTCGTTTTCTCGAACCCACACAAATAGTGTCTGGTCGATTTGCGAACAGTCGACTAACGAAACACTGACCAACTAATACAACGAAAAACCGCCGCGAATTATCGCGGCGGTTTTTTTTGGCGCGCAGCGCCGCGCTGCTCTGTCTTCGTAACCCGATGCGTCAGCGAGGCGCCGAGTTGGATTCCTCGCTCACGCGTCGGGTTAAGAAAGGATCGTGTGGCAAAGCCGCCAGAGCTCAGGCGGCTCTGCAATCCGGTGCCGGTTACTACACTGCTAGCAGCTTCCAACACCACACCTTGATCGCTCTTCCACGTAACCTCATTCATACGGTAGAATTCTCGACTCAATACCCCTGTCTTGTTTCCATCATGCTAGCGTCAAGGACGACGAAAGATGAGCACGGATGCGATGAGTTCTGCGGAAGCCTATCATCCTTTAGAGCAACTTCGTTTTGCGCGGCAGATCTTGCGCGATGAAGGGACTGCTCTTCTGAATCTTTCCGAGCGATTGGGCGCTGAGTTTTGTGATGCCGTTGAACTCATGTTTCAGTGTCGCGGTAGCGTCATCGTTACGGGGATGGGTAAGGCTGGTTTGGTTGGCCAAAAGATCGTTGCTACTTTGGGGTCGACAGGCACGCCAAGTCACTTCATGCACCCAAGTGAAGCGGTGCACGGCGACCTCGGTCGGTTGCGCGGCGACGATGTTATGTTGGTTTTGTCGTACAGCGGCGATACGGAGGAGGTGACGCGACTGTTGCCGACTTTCACCGATCTAAAATTACCCGTCATTGCAATAACGGGTCGACTGTCGAGCAAGTTGGGAACTGCGGCGGACGTAACTCTCGACCTAGGCCGACTCGAAGAAGCGTGTGCTTTGGGGTTGGCGCCTAGCACGAGTACGACGGCGATGATGGCGTTGGGAGATTCCTTGGCCTTGGTTTTGAGTCGGATGCGTCGGTTCCGTCCGATCGATTTCGCCCGCTTCCATCCAGCGGGAAGTCTTGGACGAAAACTTGCCAAGGTGGAAGAAGTGATGCGGCCGTTGGAAGAATGCCGTGTTGCGGATGTGAACCGCAGTATTCGCGAAGTGTTTGTGGCCGTTAGTCGGCCGGGGCGACGCACCGGTGCAGTCATGCTCGTGGACGAGGAGGGTCGTCTCAAAGGCCTATTTACTGATAGTGATTTAGCGCGACTGCTCGAAGGAAAACGCGATTGGGCGATCGACGGGC
>JBLHLE010000967.1:0-3647 GCA_047620805.1 Pirellulaceae bacterium | reverse complement strand
TAACCCGACGCGTCAGCGAGGCGCAAAGTCGGATTCCTCGCTCACGCGTCGGGTTGCGATGACAGGCATGCATCCGACACTCGTAGTAGACGTCGCCAGACTTCTGCGCCCAATAGTAACCCGACGCGTCAGCGAGGCGCAAAGTCGGATTCCTCGCTCACGCGTCGGGTTGCGATGACAGGCATGCATCCGACACTCGTAGTAGACGTCGCCAGACTTCTGGCTTCGCGATTACAATTCGGCGATGGGTGTGCCGTCAGTCAATGGGAATGGTCGACCGGCGTTGTCGACAAACTGATGTTGCGGATCAACTCCCAAGTGGTCGTAGAAAGTGGCCAACACGTCGTGTGGGTCGAGCGGACGTTCGCTGGGATAGGCACCGTGCGAGTCCGTGCTGCCGATAACTTGGCCCATCCGCTTGCCGCCGCCGGAAATGAGAATCGACATTGCTCCTGGCCAGTGATCGCGTCCCCATTGCAGCTTCTTAGAGCGATTGCCAACAGACTGGCGAAATTGTGGGGTGCGTCCGAATTCTCCCATCGCAACGATCATTACTTGATGGTCGAGTCCGCGTTCATAAACGTCGTCGATCAATGCGGTCACTGCCTGATCGTAGCCAGGTAGTCGCTCGCGCATCGCGGTCGGCAAGTCGCCGTTAACGGCATGGTCGTCCCAATTGTAAATAACTTTTCCGCCGGGAACACCAACGGTCACAAAACTGACTCCTGCTTCCACCAGCCGCCTCGCCAAAAGAGCTTGCTGCCCCCAACCTTCGCCATAGCGTTCCCGAGTCATCTTGTCTTCACGCTCCAGATCAAACGCGACGTTTACTTTATCACTGGTGACAATTTCAAACGCCTGTCGGTTAAATGAACTCATCGCGTCCATCTTCCCGGTGGCGTCGCTGGCGCGTCGAACCGTGTCGAGTGAAGTTAAAAGTTTGCGGCGATCTTCGAGCCGACGGCCATCGACAATCGGTGAAGCGTTGGGGAGTCCCTTGTCAACAACCGGACCATTGTAACCAGCGCCCCAATACCCAGCCGTCGTACCCGGAACGTAACCATAATGCTTTGCGCCCATTCCAACAGTAACCGGAACACCACCTCGACATTGGCCGAAGAGGCGGTTCACCACCGCGCCGCATTCGGGATGGATCGGCAGGTGTGTTCCTTCATCCCAATCCGGACGGCCGGTCAACGTCATACAGTGGCCTTCGTTGTGACCAGCGTGCTTGTGGGTGCAGGAGCGAATCAACGAAAACCGGTCGGCGCGCTGAGCATGCATTGGCAACAGGTCGCAGATTTCGATACCGGGCACGTTCGTCTTGATCGCACCAAATGGCCCTCGATATCCGTCGGGCGAGTTGGGCTTCATGTCGTACGTTTCCAGATGACTGGGACCGCCGACCTGCCAGAGCAGAATTATGGACGTGTTCTTCGGCTTCTTCTTGAGTCCAGCCTCGCTACGCGATTGCAGCAATTGTCCCAACGACATACCGCCAAGTCCCAAGAACCCCGCGCGAAGAAAATTTCGTCTCGTAGTCCCGTCGGGCAAACGGATTTGATTGGTCACAATGTCAAGCATGCAAATCCCGTCGAATCGATAGTTCCAATTCGCATCAGGCCAGATACCGATCCAGCTTAATCACCGCTACTGATATTAGCATGATGTACAACCGGCGTCCAACGCAGTCGAATCGTATTGTAAGCGTTACTCGCCACTGTCGCCGACACAATCTTGTGGTAAAACCAACACCTGGAGGTTTGCTAACACAGAACATGACATAGACGGCTAGAAGGATATCATTGTGACGTTGCTGATAACAAGCATCAAAGAAGCTCTGGACGATTTTGACGTCGCAGTGCTTGATCAGTGGGGAGTTCTTCATAATGGCTCACAGCCATATCCGTTCGTCGCAAGTGCGGTGGACCTTCTAAGACGTAACGGCAAAGAGACAATCGTCCTCTCCAATTCCGGCAAACGCTCTGATGTCAACTTGAAACGCATCGCAGATATCGGGATACCTGTCGCTACCATTTCCAAAGTTATCACCTCGGGTGAAGCCTTGTGGGAAGACATCAACGTCGGTCGACTGCAACTGGCTGGGCGGACGCCGCGGAAGATATTTCCCATCGCTGGAGCAGCGCTCGACGCAATCGAATGGGTCGCGGACAGCGTCCGAATTGAGATCGCCGCCGATCTTGATGAATCCGTCGACGCGATAATGTTGATGGGTCTAGAAGATGGAACTCCGCACGACGCCTACGACGACATTTTTGAAAAAGCACTAAGATTCAACAAAACATTGATCTGTTCAAATCCGGACAAGAGTTCCGTCCGCGCCGGAGGCTTGGTAATCTCGCCGGGCGCTCTGGCTGATCGCTACGCTGAGATGGGCGGAAATGTAATTTGGTACGGCAAACCCCATTCGATTATCTTCCAGGCCGTGTCGCGCAGCTTTCCCAATACGCCGCCACACCGAATTCTCATGGTTGGCGACAGCCTCGAACACGATATCGCGGGTGCGCACAGCGCTGGCTTCAAATCCGCATTCATCCGTGGCGGTCTCCACGCTGGGGACTTTGCGGAGGCCGTCAATAACGAGACAATATCCCGAACTATCGAAGACCTTGCCGCTCAACATGGCAGCGGCATTCCAACTTATAGTCTTGAATTCTTAGCCTAATAGCCACCCCTCAACAAATATCATGAAACTACCTAAAGAGTTTGTCTCTCTATCTCAACAGATTGGCGCCGATCCATTGCTCGTCCAAGGTCCAGGCGGCAACACCTCGATCAAGATCGATGGCCAGATGTGGATTAAGGCATCGGGTACTGAACTCGCCGAAGCATACGACAAGAACATTTTCGTTGCAGTCGATCCAGCCAAGGCGCTACTCGAACTTGAAGGCGGCGGCGATGGCAGCTGCCGCTCCGCCTTAATCGACCCCGAGTGTGGCCTCCGCCCGTCTATCGAAACAACCTTTCACGCGATGTTCGAGAAGAAGTTTGTCTTTCACTTCCACTCTGTGGCAACCATCTGTCATGCGATTGCCGAAGAAGGTCGCGCGTCGTTGACGGATAAGTTGGACGGACTCACGTGGGTATCAGCCCCATACATGAAGCCCGGTATCCCACTGACCAAGGCGATTCGAGCTGCGGTCGGAAACTACGACGTCCAAGTCGTTGTGCTAGAGAATCACGGCGTGATCGTCGTGGCAGATACAATTGAAGAAATCCGCACGCTAATCAACGAAGTCGAAAGGCGATTAGACCTACCGACGCTCGCCAACGCTGGTGAGCAGAATGTCGCAGCCGAGGTCGCGGGCTGGGAAGAAGTTCCCGCGGTCGCCGCATTGGTCAACGATCCGCTCCTGTTCAGTCGAGCGACTGCGGGGACGTACTATCCCGACCATGTCGTGTTCTTAGGGCCAGCGCTGCCGAGCATCACACCGGCACAGTTTGCGGAGATCGACCCGTCCTCGTTTCCCGTCCCGGCTATCTTAGTCGAAGGTGAAGCAGTCTATATCAAATCGGACGCCACGCTGGCGCAACGCGCTATGCTGGAATGTCTCTTGAATGTTCTGAGCCGCATCCCCAGCGATTGGACTCTCGTTCCCATTGGGCAGGAGGCGGAAGCTGAACTC
>JBLHLE010000966.1:0-3649 GCA_047620805.1 Pirellulaceae bacterium | reverse complement strand
ATGAGAGCAAGAGGTTTGCTGCAGGGATTCTCTTCCTTTTTCTTTCGGGCAAACCATCTGCTGGTACCGATGTCGAGTGGCACAGCTTGATGGAAGATCTTGCCGACGCGGGCCGAATGGTATCCATTTTGTCGAAAGAGTCGCGACTGTTCGGCGGCAGCTGGACGGTAGAAGTTCGCCAAAGCAAAGTACAAAGCAAAGTACAAAGCGAAGGTGACGGTTAACCCATTGGATCGAGTCATCGTAAAGCTCTTGAGGTTGGATCGTTGGATGTTTTTGGATGCTAATTACCAGCCGCATTTTTTGCGTCTCGTTTTTCTTGTTCAACGGACTTGTCGATTTCCGCGCGAAAGATCTTGCTAAAGTCAGCTGGGGAAATCCATGTTCCCGGCTTCGGGAATTCTTTGGGGTGTTCGCCGCCGACCCAACGCAAGTTGCGCAGTTGGCGTTCCGCGGGCCACCGAGAACCCGCCAGCACTATGGACTCGCCGTTCTTTCTCGTGCGAACATGGGCCACAATGCCTAGCTCGGTCATATATTGCCAGCTTCGAAGACCACTGGGAGTCTGCGGATCCAGCGGTTTAAGATCATCCAAAGCAATCTCGATTGTCTGCCACTCTGAGGATTTCGCAATCTTCTTGGCAGCGTAGTAGTGTCCCGATTTCATTCCGGCGTACGCGTTCCAACTGTTCAATTCAAATGTCAGGGCTAGTTCGCCGCCGACGGGATCGAGAACTTCGATGGCAAGCGTAGCGCCATCGGGACCTCGCCACTTGGGGTCCTTCAATTTTCGAGTTCCGCACTGTCGATGGTCGTTGTTGCCAACTTCAAGACGGTACCAGTCCTGCCATCTGTCGAAATTCGCTTGCAACATACGTTCGCGCTGATCAGTCGCTTGGACGTTGGCGCTTCGCAAGTCCGCAGGTTCGAAGTCCAATGCCACCGAACTGATCATAAAGGTCGCGGGGGATTGACGGTTCCAGCGGGGGCCGATGATCTGTTTCTTCAGCGGGTAGGATACATTGGCCATCACAAAAAGAGGCATGTCCGTACTGCTGACGGGACACTCCGCGGTCCAAGTACTTCCGTCGCGTTTTGATGGGGTCGTTCTCCAGAAGCGAGATAAGGCGTGAGGGTCAACGCTGTAGTAGAGGTCGACCTTCACGACTTCATTTGGGTTCATCGGTTTCACGGTGACGCGAGGGATACCGTCGTCCGTTTTCAAAGTGACAGCGATTTGAGGGGTTGCCGGGAAGTCGCCTTCGCCCTTTAGTATCACATCGAAGAAATGTCGGCCAGCGAATTCCGATTCATCGACGTGGCGGTGATTTAGGTGCGGCGAAATGCTGTAGTGGATCGACTTGCTTGGCATCTCCTGCCAATTGGCAAAAAGGTTGTCGAGGTTTCCGTTGAAGTCGTTGTGTGGCCCGGTGTAGAGGATCGGACAAGTGACGCGTCGGATCGAGTTGAGGTCGTCGATTGTTTTGTAATAGAGCGGCTCGGATTGAACTGGGCGGCATGACGATCCGGGGCGATCTCTTAGCTTCTGTGGCGCCGCTGCCGTTCCGCCACACGACGGGACCGCCGCTTTCACTCGAGGATCGATACCTGCGGTCATGACGGTCAGCTTACCGCCCATCGAATGTCCCGTTACACCGAGCCGTTCGGGGTCGACATGTGGTTGTTGCTGCAAGAAGGTTAAGGCTCGCCGAGCAGCGAGAACGATCATGAACCAGTTGTTATTTCGAGGGCTCACGAATTTGTCGAGCGTCTTGTCATCGGGTTTCAGCGAACTATAGTGACCGTTGTGCCCGTCTTGAGTCGCGTCCAAAGCCCCCCAATCCGTGCCGCTGTCGTCAGCTTTCTGATCGGCCATGGGCTTTCCGCCCCAGTTGATGGAGATGCAGGCGTAGCCGTTTGCTGCTGCGGCTTCAGCCATCTCACGCGAGGCGCGTTGTCCGCCACCGTGCATATGCAATAACCCTGGAACTGACTCCTTGAGTTTCGTAGGAAAGGCGTAGTAACCTCCCATCCGCGACTTCTGCGACTTGAACGTGCCGATGGCATAGGAAAGCATCTGCACCGTCATGCCATCCTCTTGCCATTGGTGGACGACTTCTACCTCCAGAGGCTCCTTGGCTGGGTCGTATCCGGACCATAGTTCTGCAAGATTTTGAGGGACCTGATTTTCGTTGAGCGGCCGTAAAGATTCGGCCGCCGGGAGAGATCTTGAGAGGAGCAACAAAGCCACCGTGCATCGAACTATACAGCGTACTGTACGGCGAACGCTAAGACGCGGGCGAATCATAAGGAGTGTTTTCTGCAGGGATGGGATGGGTTGAGCGTGGGATCATCCGGTTGTCGACGAGACATAAACTGGCACGACAAAATCTTCGGCGGGACGCTACAAGTTGGATGCGAGGGGGTGGTTCGCATTTGCTCCATTCTACTCGCAAGGTGCCGTCCTGGCTCGGTAGGATCGCGTGAGTATGCGATTTTTGGACCGCGATAGCAGTGGGCTAACGCACGCCGCCGCGAAGATTGTAGGGTGGCCACGACTTGCCAAAAGCTGGCAGAGACGTAGGCAGCGATGCATTCCAGCTTGTGGACGGTCGCTTCGCTACCCACTACAATTTGGCAAAGACTTCTTAGATTTCTACGGTAGCAGAAAAAGGGTTTCAAAATGCGAAATAGCACGTGGCTTGTTCTTGTAGCGGTCATTTTCCTCATGGGTTGCGGCGGATCTGGCGATGGTCCGGAAGGCGACGGTTCCGGCGGCACAGGGGGATCGAATTCTGGACTCAAATACGATGAGAACGCCGAAAATAATATGAAATTCGAGTTGGGTGATAAGACATTCTTGACTACCAAGGTTGACCCGCTGGCGGTAGGGACTGCTAAACTCATTGCCCAGCGCGATTACGATCTTAATGACGGTGAACTGAAATCTATCGAATATCGCATTGTTACAGAGGCCGCACCCGAGGCAGCATGGGCGACCTTTGCAGATCCCGCGATCACCGTATTGGGGAGCGACACGGGGAGATCGGACTACGAAGCGGACGTCACGCTCGCGGCCGGTAAAGCCGATATCCAGTTCCGAGTTGATCCGGGTTTGTCGAAGCGTTACGAAGTTTCGGGCTGGGAAGTTACTGTTAAATAACGTCGGCTCGCGTTCGACTTCAGTTCAAATCGCACATCTGAGTAGGAGCGGCGATCTCGGGTCGCCGCTTTTGCTCGTCAGTGCTGTTTTCAAGAAGTTGGCTGCAGACTTTCCGAGCTTCATCGATTCCGTCCAGGTTGATGATCAGTTTGCACTTTCCGAAGAGAGCAGCGCCGAATTGTTCGTCTAGTTTCAATGCCTGATCGAACGCCTCCAACGCTTCTTTAGCTCGATCGAGTTTGGCAAGCATTTCCGCTCGATTGTTGAACAATTGCTGGCTGCCGAAGTTTCCGATACGAGTTGGGCAAAACCGGCAGCGCTGCGGCGTTGTCATTCTGCATTGCGAGAAATAGCGAATTCTCGAACAACACCGGCGCGCTTCAATATGCACGCAAATCACTGTCTCATAACTGGATTTACACCTGCGGGGATTGGTGTCCTATTCTACTTTCAGTTTGGTTATAATCGAGGTTGCCCCATTCCTCC
>JBLHLE010000965.1:0-3653 GCA_047620805.1 Pirellulaceae bacterium | reverse complement strand
CGCTCGTCGAGTTTCTGGCAGAAAACATCGCGCCATCCAAACTTGAAGGTCCCGAGGCCAAATTGGCGGATAACAATTGTTTAGCATGTCATCAGCGAGGAACGGGACGCGGGTTAAGCGATGTTGTCTTACAGGTAACAAAAGAATTCCCCAAACTGGCCGTGGCATCGTTGAAGCCTCCGTCGCTGGATAGCATCGGCGACAAGTTGAACGATAAGGCTCTTCACGCGGCCGTGAAACGCGCTGAGCCGACTCGCCGCGCATGGTTGAATATCCGCATGCCAAAATTTCGATTCGACGATCAGCAGCGTAGTGAACTTGTCGATCTGTTGATTGCCGCAGATCGCGTGCCCGAGGGTGAACACACTTTGCGACCTGAACAGATCGCCGGCGTCGATGCATTAGGTGCTCGACTGGTCACGACCGACGGGTTTGGCTGTACTAGCTGCCATGCGGTGGGAGCGACTCTTCCTGTTAAGGCACCGTTAAATGCGTTGGGTCCCGACCTCGCGGAAATGGGGCAAAGGATTCGATATCCGTGGTACCGACGTTGGGTACACAATCCTGCGAGGATAGTGCCGCAAATGGAAATGCCATCGGTTAGACTGCCGGTCAAAGGACTGCTCAAAGATGATTTGGAAGAACAGTTGTCCGCTGTTTGGAACGTTCTCAATCGGCCTGGGTTTGTCCCCCCAGAACCAGATCCGCTTCGAGTGCTAAGGCATTCTGGGATCGAATTAAAGTCGCGGGCCATTGTACAGACCGACGTCACGCAAGCTGAAGGAAAGACGTGGATCAAACCGCTAATGGTTGGTTTGGCAAATCGACACAACTTATTCTACGACTTGGAAAGCGGGCAACTGACTCGCTGGTCTGTCGGCGATTTAGCCCGACAGCGAACGAAAGGAAAGGCTTGGTTCTGGGAAGCCGCAGGGGAAAATCTCCTGCAACGCGATTCGACTCGCCCCGAGCTCGCCGTGTTCGACAAAGAGGGAAACGAAGTTAGTGTGCAGCCGGTTGGACAATTCGTCACAGAAATGGACGAATTAGAACATGTCGATTATGGCATCCGGTTGACCCACCGATTGCGGTTTCTGACCGGTGAAAATACGCATTTCATTACGGTTAAACAGACATACACACCCATTACGGGAGATGTATGGTCAGGCGTCCGACGAACCATCGACATGCGAGGGCTCTCTCGCTTCGCGCTTTCCAAGTTCTCCGTGGTTCCGACACGGGAAGCGAACTTCAAAGTGGTAGATTCCGGTCGTGGCATCGCGATTCCCGCCGAATTTCCAACGATGATCCGTGTCGTCGGCGGCGACCATGAGATCGCTCGGGACGGTGTTGTCAGCATTGAGCATTCGACGAAACCGTTTCAGATCGTATTGGATTACGTCTCTGCTACTCCGATTGATCGATTCCACCTAGAAGCGCCGCCGTCACCGCAGCCCGACGTTGCTACTTTGAGTGTGGTGCCCGGTTTTGAAGCGACGCGCGCTCCGATTGCTGACGAATGGATGCCGACGGGATTGGCTTGGCGCAAGAACGGCGACCTAATCGTCACGTCGCTGAAGGGTAGGGTTTGGGTTGCTCGCGATACGGACGGCGATGGAATTGAAGATTCGTCTAGCGTCTATAGCGATGAATTAGCCGCCCCTTTCGGCGCTGTCGCGGGAGAGAACTACATTGACGTCATTAATAAATACGCCTTGCTGCGTTTGTTCGACAACGACGGGGATGGTCACGCAGAGAAGACCGTGCGTTTGGCATCGGGCTGGGGGCACACCGCCGACTATCACGATTGGGCAATCGGTCTTCCTACGGATGCGGAAGGAAATTACTACGCCTCGTTCGCTTGCCAACAGGACGACCGCAGTGCTGCCGGGGCCAAGCTTCGCGGGACGGTCGTGCAATTGATGCCCCGTCCTGGAATGTCGGGAGTAGATAGTTTTGCGGTTCGGCAGTTGACCGCAGGGCACCGCTTTCCAATTGGAATTGCCCGCAACAAACTGGGGCAGCTATTCGTGACGGACAATCAAGGGAACTACAATCCCTTCAACGAACTGAACCATGTAGTCGCCGGAAAGCGATATGGATTTATCAACAAGATCGACCGCAAGCCGGGTTTTTCGCCGCCCTTTCAAGCTCCCAACATTGACATTCCTCACCCGTGGACTCGGAGCGTTAACGGAATTTGCTTTCTAGACACACCGACTGAGATTAGCAAAACGACTCCGGCTGTATTCGGACCCTTCGAAGGCCACTTGGTCGGTTGCGAGTACGATACTCGGCGCTTGGTTCGAATGAGTCTGCAAAAAGTTGGCGATGTCATTCAAGGGGCGGCTTATCCCATGAGTGTTGACGAGCCGAGCGGAGAGCCATTTCTGGGGCCAATTACCTGTGCAGTTTCTCCCGCTGGAGCGCTTTACATTGGCTGCATTCGAGACAGCGGTTGGGGTGGCGCTAACAATATTGGTACGTTGGTGAAACTAGTGCCGCAGTGGTCGAAATTGCCTGCCGGAATCGCTGAGGTGCGGCATGTCAAGGGCGGATTTGAGATTCAGTTGACGAAGTCTGTCGATGCAAAGAAGGCCGTCGACCCGACGAATTACACAATTTCGTCGTACACTCGAGTTTCAACTCCGGCCTACGGCGGCAAGGATGAACAGTCGCGACAGGAGACAATTAAGCAGTTCGATTACGATTCCAGCAAGAACCTAATTCGGCTCCAGTTAGATAATCTTCGTCCGAATTTCGTTTACGAGTTTCATTTAAAGTCGTTGGTAACAGCTGGATTGGAGTTCTTTCCCGCCGAAGCGTTTTACACTCTTCGCAACGTGGAACCACAATAAGTGCGGAGGAGTTGGGGCGTGACGCTTGAGCGGTTTCTTTGCGTCAAGTACCAATCTTGTATCCGTTCCCTGACGAGATGTTCAGTTGACTTGCGAGTCGCGAGTGTGTGCGGCTGAGCGCGCTTAAAGTTAAGCGAGGCTAATAACGCGAGGGCATTGTAAATTGAATGCGGCCATAATTTTCAAGAATCCCAATGCTAGATTGACGTTTGCTTTGCTCAGGGAGATAATGCCCGTGTACTCGGTTTACGGCGATGAAATCATTTCATGTGGACAGTTTCCCGACCCAGATTTATTTCGCTATTGGACCGTTCCGTTAGTTGATTTGATTTCTGACCAGTGCCAGTGCCAGTGCCAGTGCCAGATGACCAGATGACCAGATGACCAGTGCCAGATGACCAGATGACCAGATGACCAGTGCCAGATGACCAGTGCCAGATGACCAGTGCCAGATGACCAGTATCTATGTCGGCAAGCTAGCGTTTACTGCCACCGAAGACGACGTTCGTCAAGCTTTTGAAGCGTATGGCCAAGTGGACGACGTCAACATTGTTATGGATCGCGAGACCGGTCGCTCGCGCGGATTTGCCTTCGTTCAAATGCAAAATGACGAAGAAGCTCAAAATGCAATTGAGAAGGTCAATAACGCTGACGTCGCGGGTCGTAGCGTAGTTGTTAACGAAGCTCGGCCCAAAACTGACCATCGCGATGGTAGTGGCGGTCGTAGGTATTAGATAGCAGCCGACTAGCCCGGATTATTCATGAGTAGACCTTAGCTCATTGCAAGTCGTTTGT
>JBLHLE010000964.1:0-3655 GCA_047620805.1 Pirellulaceae bacterium | reverse complement strand
ATGTTACTCGTGGTCGGATGTTACTCGTGGTCGGATGTTACTCGTGGTCGGATGTTACTCGTGGTCGGATGTTACTCGTGGTCGGATGTTACTCGTGGTCGGATGTTACTCGTGGTCGGATGTTACTGGCCGACCAGAAAACAATCCCACTCATCATACCGAGATCGCGGGGCTCGCTCCACTGGCCATGCGCGGCAGAAACATCAGCATGGTAGAAACTCAACAGGATTCGTCTAGCTGATGGACGATCGTACCAGCGACGTCGAAGTATGGTTCGCTACGTCGACAGCAGAGAACTTTCAGAGTTGGACGTAGAACTTCGCCGCTGCTTGTCGTTAGCTCGAGCGAGATGTATGGAGAAACGACGGGCTCGGCTGAGATTATTCGAGCGCCCTCTTCGGAAACTTCGAGCGTCACCGCCAGCACGGGATCTTGAATTGGGCGAAAGGCGCTATCCAGTCGTTGGACGCGAACCGCAACGATCATGGTGTTGCGAATCTTCTTTCTCTGCTGCATCCCTGCAAACGCGCCCTGCCTGGAAAGAATTTGTTGTGCATGCAACACCAATTTTGACGGAGCTCTGTCGACGTCGGGATGAAAGATAGTTAGCATCTTTTGGCTCGCTGGATGTCCTGGTTATTCGCGCTACTAATTAAGTATGACATCCGCGACGTATTTAAAGGTCGGATTGCGACGGTTATTCGCCATCCGCCAGCCAAAGAACGAAAAAATAGCGTTGATATTTAGGAGTGTGACAGCCAGAACTTCAATCTATGGCGTACAAGCCCGCCAAAAGAACTATGGAGACTGAAGCACTTGTATCGTGAATTCCACATTCTACTGTGCTATGCTGTCGGTAGTTGCCTGATTCATTGGAGAGACAAGATGATTGGCCGGTTTCACATATTGATTACGCCGTTACTTTTGGTTGCTTTTCTGCCGGAAGTTTCTGCCGCTCCCTTCGTCCCCACGCGAATTGCGCAATGTGTTGCGCTGTCGGCGGACGGCCGATTCGCGGCCACAGGCAAGTCGGGTCAATCCAATTCGGAGTTTCCGCCACGTCCACATCCAAGTCCACGCAAAACGGGCGTGGTTCACGTCTGGGACATTGTGTCGGGAAAAATCGTTGCTCGGATGGAGACCTACGGCGATATAACCAAGGTCGCGTTTTCACCGGATGCCAAACTCGTCGCCGCTTCTCGAATGTTCAGTACCATCGACGGCATCCCAATGAATGAGGTTCGAGTTTGGGATATCGCGACGCGGAAGACAGTTCTCGCACTGGACCGTTGTCACAGTTTTGATTTTTCGCCTGACGGTACAGAGATGCTCGTTGCCAGCCGCACGCGATGTGCGATATACAATATCGCTGAGGGCAAACGACTTCGGCACCTTTCCGATCTTGGGGGCGCTGTCACTGTCGCCTATATGGGGGACGGTGGTCAGATTCTGGGAGCTATTCACAACGACGGTCAGTATTCTATGCGAGTCGTCGATGCAAAAACGGGAGCCACTCAGCGAGAATCATTGCAGTTACAGGATTCGTTTTATCGAGTCGCTCAATCAGCTGATGGAAAGATGTTGGCGACTGGTCACGCCCGCAATCTGATCCTTCTCTGGGATGCGGAGCAGTTACAGCCCGTCGCCAAGTTTCAAGTGCGCGGCGACACTTCGCTCCAACATCCTTTCTTTTCACCCGACGGATCGCTACTCGGGGTTGGGAATCAAAGTAACGGCGACGCGGCCTTCTTTGATATCAATTCTCACAAAGAAGTATTTCGCTACACTTTCGCACGCGGAACATTCCGAACTCATTACTCGCGTTCGCAAACCGAAACGCATCGCCCTGAAAAAGATCCACACCGCTTCGTTTTCTCGGCGGATGGAAACTTCTTCATCGCAGGTTGTCACGGCGGGATCGTGCGAGTCGTCAATACCGGCCAAGAGATTCAACGTTTCGAAGAGTAATCCCCGCAGCACGATCGTAACCCAACTGTTCTGGCAGGTGGACATTCGCCGTCTCTGTCACTTGTGCGATTCTCACAGCCTGGCAGGCTATGGTGCGAGGGCAATCTCGTAGCACCGTCGCCCTCGCAATTTGCTGAACTCGGTTTGTCGCATGAACCGGAGCTGATTGTCCGACTACATGTCGAGCCTACGACTCAGGCCTTCTCTTGCATCACACCCCAATCGCCCCCAACGTCTTCCCAATCGAATCGTTGATCACGAAGTCCGCTGAATCATCCTGCGGAGTTGGATCTCTGTTAATGATTACCAGCGTCGCGCCGTTTTGTTTAGCGAGTCGAGGAATACCTGCGGCCGGTTCTACGACGAGCGACGAGCCCATGGCGAATAAGAGGTCGCACCTCGAAGCCCAGTCGATCGCCGTGTTGATCGTCGTTTCGTCCAGTTGTTGACCAAATGAAATTGTCGCGTGTTTCATTCTGTCCGATCCGCAGAGAGGGCAGAGGGGCACTTTGTCTTCGTCGAGAAACTTCTTGACCAATGCGCCCGCATCGAAACGAGCATTGCAATCGAGGCAGGAGATCTGTCGAGCCGTACCGTGAACCTCGACGACGTTCTCACTGCCAGCAATCTGGTGTAGGCCATCAATGTTCTGAGTGATCACGCCCTTGAGTTTTCCAGCTGCTTCCCATTGGGCTACAATTTTGTGTCCAGTATTTGGCTCGCTGTCCGCGAAATCGCGATGAGCAACAGCTTTTTGACGCCAATACTCGTAACGAGCGGCTGGGTCCGCCATGAAGTCGTTGTACATGACCGGTTGCGATGTGGCCCATATTCCACCCGGAGATCGGAAGTCGGGGATGCCGCTTTCCGTACTGATTCCCGCACCGGTAAACACGACGGCGAACTTCGCCTGATTCAGCCGTTCGCGGATTTGTAGTATCTTGTCGTCCATGAATCATCCGTTTGATTTTGACTTTTGTAATTTGCTTGCGATAACAATGTCTGCGAAGGCTTAGCGGTTATCAAGTAATGACAGCCGATTGGCAGCTGAAGTTCGGTTCGCGAGTGACAACTCCTTTGATTATAGAGCTTCGCGGTATCATTCGAAGGCTTCCGAAACGCGTGAAGTCGTGGGAATACGCAGATATCCGCCAGCCACCGATTGCGGAGGCATGAATTTCGCGGACGCGAACCCCAATTTGCTTCCGGCAGCCGTTGAAACGCCGTTAAACATCCCTGTACACTATTCACCCGGGTTGCAAGTATTGGCTGAAAGAACCACAATCTTTTGCATACCTTGAACCGCGAATCTAACGGTCTGAATATGTCATTTTCCGAAATCTATCGCCCCGACCGATCGGGGATTTCGTTTGAGCTCTTTCCACCCAAAACGGAGAAGGGCGAGGCGGCTTTGTATCGCCACGTCGAGCAGCTAGTGGAGTTTGACCCCGACTTCATTACCTGTACGTATGGTGCTGGAGGCTCGACGCAATCAAAAACGCTGGAGATCGTTACGCAGGTCAAGAAGCAATTCAATGTTCCCGTTGCCTCGCACCTGACGTGTGTTGGATCGACGGTGGAGCAATTGCGAGATTATCTGACACAAGCGAAAGAGGCGGGCGTTGATTTCATCGTTGCGCTCCGTGGAGATCCGCCGCAAGGTGAAGAGAAGTTCGTTGCTGTCGAC
>JBLHLE010000963.1:0-3662 GCA_047620805.1 Pirellulaceae bacterium | reverse complement strand
GGTACGACCGTCGCCGCCGGCGCCACGCTGCAACTCGAAGGGGGGGGCGTTAATGTTACTGGCGAAGATCTGGTACTGACCGCTGAACTTGGCAACCCAGCAACGCTCGAAAATGTCAGCGGAGACAATACTTGGACGGGTGCAATCAACGCGTCGACTCCCGTCGTTGGCGAAATCCAAATCGTCTCCTTGACTATTGGTGATACGCTCACGATCGACGGGGATGTTGATCTGCGAGAGTCGAAGTTGTCTGTTGACGGCGACGGTGACACGCTAATAGCTGGCGATATATTCAGCACCTCACCTATTCCAACAAGTTTCGCCGAGATTGGGCAGTTGACTGACGTGGATGGCACCATGCAGACGATCAGTTTTCAAAACACCTATACCAACCCTGTCATCGTGGCGATGGCATCCCAAAGAGACGCTGGCACAGCTAATCTGGCAGACGATCCCAACGCGGCAGTTGTCCGCGTGTCGAACGTCGACCCCGTTGGCGGAACTTTCGACATCAGATTGCAATCGCCATCGTCCGGTTCAACGGGATTCCCGGTGCAAGAGACGGTCAACTACATTGTTATTGAGGCGGGCGAGTACGTATTGGATACGGGCGCGGTGTTGAAAGCCGACACGGCTGTCGTAACTGGAAACGCAAACCAAACGATCAACTTTGCCGGCAGCGCGTTTGGAGCCACGCCCATCGCGATCAGCCAAATTGTCAGCGAAAACAACGCTGCGTTCGTAAAAGCCCGTCATCGGGCCGGGGTCAATACGGCCAGCTTTACATTGTTCCTCGAAGAGGCTGCAGGTCAGACGCAGCATGCTGCGAGCGAAACGGTTGGGTACATCGCGATCGAACCGACCGTGGGTACCACGGCGGGATTTTTGTTTGAGGCGGGCACCACAACCAATTCGGTCACACACGCTGAATTCACCGTCGCATTGGCCAACACCTACAACTCGCCGCCCATATTTGTCGCCGACCAGCAGACAATCGACGGTGGGGACCCAGGTGGAAGTCGCTTCCGCTATGTCGGTAGTGATGTGACAGTGTTCTCCGATGAAGACCGCTCAAGCGATAACGAAACTGCACATGCCGACGAAGTCTTCGGCTACGTCGCCTTTGACGGCACGGGGATTATGCGCGACGGTCTCGTGCCGGACAATCAACTGATGAAGATGGGCGACGGCACATTAATTCTCGAGGGCGATAATACGTACGAAAATGGGACTGCCGTGCTCGGCGGAACTCTACTCGCAAACAATACCGCGGGCTCGGCGACTGGTACTAGCAATGTTCAAGTCGACACCGCTGGAACGCTCGGTGGTACCGGAACAGTTGCGGGCGCCGTGAACGTCGACACGGGCACCATTGCCCCCGGCAACCCGACAGGAACATTGTCGGCTGCGAATACGACGATCAATGCAACAGGTACGCTCGACGTTGAAATCGGCGGAAATGCTGCCGGCTTATGGGATATCCTTGCCGTAACTGGCGGAGTGAATTTGAATGGTCCCACTCTTTCAGCCAGCATTACCAACGGCTTTACAACCACACCAGGTGAGGCTTTTGTGATTGTCTCCAATGACGAACTTGAGCCGATTACAGGTGAGTTTGCCGGCCTGCCAGAAGGCGGCAGCTTGAATTTACCTGGTGGTGGTCGGTTCCACATAACGTACATTTACGATGCGGGGACCGGCACCGAGGGGAACGGAAACGATATCGCCTTGATCGCCAATAATCCACCCGTAGCTGGACAAGATGGTCCGATGACGATTCCTGAAGACGTTGCCATTAACATTGCAGCGTCTGGGGTATTGGGCAATGACTCGGATTCCGACGCGGCAGATACCATAACGGCTCAGCTAGTGACGGGCCCAACCAATGCACTGTCGTTTACGCTCAACACGGACGGTTCGTGGAATTACACACCCAACCTACACTTCTCCGGCGCGGACAGTTTCACCTACCTTGCAACCGACGGCGAACTGGATTCAAACCAGATCACGGTCGACATCAACATCCTGCCAGTTGCAGATGCCCCCTCGATTACTCTTGGGGCCAGCACAATTACGGTGCCCGAGAATTCGGTCATTCCGCTCAACATCGCAACCGCACTCGTAGATACCGATGGTTCGGAAACTTTGGTCACGACACTCACGGGTGTTCCGGCGATTGGCACGTTGTCAGCTGGGACCGAATCGGGAGGTGTTTACACGTTAACGTCAACGCAACTCGTTGGCTTGACCTTAACGATGCCGGACAACCTGTCGGCGGACGCCGCGTTTACGCTCACCATCACTGCCACGGCGACTGAAGGTGTGAACAATGTCGCAGTTTCGACGGATACAATCGACATCACTGTCAACAATGTTGTACCCGCGGCCAGTATCAGTGGTACGACCAGCACGGTACCAAACTTCGCCGTCCCCTACGTGGTCAACGTCTCGGACGTCGGACCAACCGATCAAGCGGACGGCTTCGACATTACCATCGATTGGGGTGACGGAACATCCGATGTCTTTGGTCCCAACTCCGTCGGGCTGATCAACCTCAATCACTCGTTTGCCGAATTCGGCAATTTTGACGTCACCTTGACTGCGACGGACAAGGACGGCGGTCAGACTGTCTACATCCACAATGTTCAAGTCGATCCCGTGGCGATCATTGACCGAGAACTCTTTGTCGGTGGTACCGATGCCGTCAATGATCGCATCATCGTACAGGATGCCGGTCGCAATAGCGTTTACGTTCGATACAACGACATTCGCTACGGTTCGTTCGACCAAACTGACTTTGACGTCGTGCGGATCTTTGGTGGCGACGGCAACGATCGCGTTTCAGTTTCTGGAATCTGCTTGCCTGCCATTACCGAATTGCAAGAAGGTCGCGATGCCTACTTCGGCGGCACGTGCAACGATACGGTCGACGGCGGTTCCGGTCGCGACATCATCCAGTTGGGTGAAGGCGACAACTTCGCCGACGGTGGCGACGACAACGATGTAATCACTTCTCGCAGCGGCAACGATATCCTTCGCGGTGGCAACGGTAACGACCGCTTGCAGCCGGGTGCGGGAGACGACATCGCATTCGGAGACGGCGGAAACGATCAAATCATCGGAAGCCGGGGCAACGATCTGCTCGTGGGTGGACTTGGAAACGACAACCTCAACGGCGGCGATGGTCACGATGTGCTCGTTGGCGGAATCGGCAACGACATTCTTCGTTCCGGGACTGGCGAGGACTTAGCTATCGGCGGCGTCGGCAACGACGGCATCCGCGGCGACGGTGGTGTCGACACAATCACCGGCGCGGAAGGCGAAAATGAGGCGGACGAAGCTGCCCTCTTGTCGCTACTCGCCGGCTGGACTGCCACTCGCGATCGAAGTGCCATCGGGGCCCTTCTCGACGATTCCGATCAGGACGGACTCAATGGCAATGGTGGCGCCGATCAAATCGGCATCGGTGTCGACGATGCAGTTTATTCGCTCCGCGCTGCCGATGTACTGTTCAGCGTCTAAACTGTTCAGCGTCCAAACTGTTCAGCCGCAAAATTGGTTCAGCCGCAAAATTGGTTCAGGGCCTGCCAAGCAAGAACGAAGAATACCAATGCGCGGCCGCATCGGTCGCGGACGTTTCCTCCGGAATTGGGCCGCGGGTG
>JBLHLE010000962.1:0-3667 GCA_047620805.1 Pirellulaceae bacterium | reverse complement strand
AGATCCACATTATGAACCACCACTTGGCTCACGCATACGCAACATTTTACTCCTCGGGTTTTGACTCGGCGGCCGTTTTGATTGTCGACGGAAGGGGTTCAAGAAAAGAGACGCAGAGCCTGTACCGCGCTTCGCTGGACCGCGGTATGGAGTTGATTGAATCCACGACCGAGATTGGAATCGGTCTGATGTACGCCACAATGACGCAGGCGTGTGGATTCAAGCTGTTGGAAGAAGGCAAGACCATGGGGTTAGCGCCCTACGGCGCCAATCAGCCCGGCCCGATCATGACATTCTCGAAAAAGTACGACGGCTTGACGACGGATTACAGCGATGTGTGCGTCGCAGGATCTTACGACTTGAAAAGTGAAATCGAAGATGTCGACAGCTTCGACCGCCGCGCCCGGCTGGCTTATGAGGTGCAAAATGAGTGCGAAGAAGCGTACCTGCACTTGGTTCGATACGCCCACGAAAAGACCGGCGAAGATCGCCTTTGTCTTTCAGGCGGCGTCGCGCTCAATTCGGTTGCGAACTATAAGGTGCTCCGCTCGGGTGTGTTCCAAGAAATCTTCATCAACCCCGCCGCATCGGACACCGGCATTCCGCTGGGCGCTGCTCTGTACGGATTCCATCATTTGCTCGAACAGCCAAAGAACTACGACACAATCTCGCCGTATGTCGGCCCCGCTTACAACACCGAACGCGTGGTGTCTGCCATCGATTCATTCGAGGGATACCGAGTCGTGGAGGAGGACGCTCAGATCGAGGCTGCGCGTTGGCTGGCTGCGAATAAGATTGTGGGACACTTTTCGAGTCGCTCCGAGATGGGCCCTCGCGCCCTAGGCAATCGCAGCATTCTGATGAGCCCGCTGGTCGCCGAGAACAAGGATGTACTGAACGCACGCGTGAAATTTCGCGAGGAGTTTCGCCCATTCGCACCCGTCGTGCTAGAGGAGCGGCGCGAGGAGTATTTCGTGCTCGATCGGCCTAGCCCGTACATGCTGCTGGTTGCCGACATCCGGCAAGAGAAACGGGCTGAAATTCCCGCAGTGACACACGTAGACGGGACTGGACGTGTGCAGACCGTCAGTCGCGAGTTCAACCCGCCATTCTATACATTGATTGAGCGATTCTGCCAGGCGACAGGGACTCCCGTGATCCTAAATACATCTTTCAACGTCGCGGGAGAGCCCATCGTTGAATCGCCCGAAGACGCTATACGATGTTTTCTCAGTACCGACATTGACGCGTTGCTGATTGAGGATCGATTATTGGTCAAGGACGGCCGGTCGATCTAAGCCGCTCGCCTTTGGTTGAACCGCTTTGGATTTTTTGCCCGCTCTCGACCGAATAATTGCCGCATTGTGCGCGGAACTTTAGACGCTTAGATTGCCAGCAAATTGGTCGAGCGGGTCCAAAAACAGCATTAATCTCCAAGAACAACCGATTTGGATCCGCCCGCCGCCGCCACCCACCTCATGCGAGTCGCCCGCTACTCGCAGCCGGGTTCGTTAAACCCGGATTATTCATGAGCAGTCTACTGCGATCTTCATGAATAATCTGGCTTAAACGACTAAGTACATGCGACGATTTCGCTCTTTGCAGATAATCCAGGATGCTTACGGCGGCTGGGCTAATTTGGTTTCAATGCGTTTCTTGGGACCCTATCGGTTGCTTGCAAAGACCCGCTGTCGCCGCTATCATTTTTACACATGCTCAGTACTCGTAGGGGTAATGGCATTTCTTTTGTAACTTCATGGAGGATTTTTCCCGTACCAGACAACAAATAGGTTGATCTGAACATTAGGTTGATCAGTGACATCTGGCCGGACCACATAGGTGGTGGTGTTTGGCGATCGGACGGGAGAGCATCCGCAGTACTAGGCGGTTACACAATGTTGGTATTAAGTCGCAAGGTCGGCGAACGAGTCTTGATTGGCGAGAACATCTCGGTGACGGTGGTGCGTGTATCTGGAAACATGGTACGAATCGGCGTCGAAGCCCCGGCGGAAATGCCGGTAATACGAGAAGAGTTGAAAGCTGAACTGGACGCTGGAGTCGAACCGAAAACTGACAAGACACAGTCTTAGATAAGACACAGTTTTAAATGAACCTTGTCGAGCAAACCTTTGCGCTATTGAGAGCGACTGGTGGAATTTCGCAGCGCCGTCAAGGGTGAAACCTTGATAACGCCGCCGCGCAAATCCAATTCGGTTTTAGCGCTGCTATCGATGGGACCGTTTTTTTCCACGTAGCTGATCAAGCCCAACACCTTGCGATTTGCCTTTGCTTCGCCCACGACCTCCATTCCCGGTGCGTGTCCCCAGTAAACAAATACTTTGCCCCGAGTCTGCAGGTGAAATACGGGGGCGGCGTGCGTTGACTTGCGAGTCGCAGAAACCTTGTAAAGTCCAAGCGCTTTCCAGTCATCCACTAGCAGACTTGCAATCTTGGCAGCTCCGATGACTCTGAGGTCTTCCCAGACCCCTCCGATCATGCCCGTCGGCGTCGTGTCACCGCAATCGAATTTCAGATAGTTGCGTGCACTTTGAGGGGTGAAGTCATCGGAGGGAAGCAAACACCCATCTCGGTCAATCGGCAGCAACCCTTGAACTCCGCCCAGCCTGGTCTGCACCATGCCGACAGGTCGCCGATACTCGACGTCGACGAGAACCGTTCCGTCACTTTGAGCGTGGACATTATTGGCTGAGCGAACCCAGGGGTGGAGCTCGAAAGCCTGTTGAATGCGTAACGAAGTGCCGTGTTCGAGTGTACTCAGCTCCAGCAAACTGGCGTCTTGGACGACTTGTTTTCGGATGTCGTTGGCCACCCAGGGGGGTTGCGATGGGATGATCAGCCGATCGGCGGTAACCCGGTAATTATCGCGATCCAGTACATCCTGTCCCCATTTTTGCCAGCCATAAATGGCCAGTGCGCCGAATACGACCAAGGTCAACAAACACAAGAGAAGGCGCACTTGTCCACTACGGAAAAAGCCGCTCACCCTCAAGCGTGCGTAGTTGAACCAGCCAGCAGGTGTTTCAGCTGACATGACCTATCCTCCTTGCAGGTCGCGCCGTATCTCTTCACCGAGACAATGCGTCACCGTTATTTCGCTACCATAAATCGATAGCCAACTCCAAGTCGATACCGACGCGATCCGACACGCCACTACGAATCAACTCGATTAACCGCAAAATGTCTTCCGAACGGGAGCCGGGGTGCGCAATGATGTAGTTGCCGTGCTTGTCGTTTAACGCGGCATCACCAACACGAGCGCCCTTCAGACCAGCCTGCTCGATAACATCGCCAGCATCGAGTCCACCGGGGTTCTTAAAAATACATCCCATGTTTTGATCGCGAGCGGGCTGACTCGCCCGCCGCAAGATCCATAGTTTTTGCATTCGTTTAGTCAATTCGACGGTATCTTCCGATTCCAATTCGAATTCGGCATCGAGAATAACCAGCTCGTTAAGGCTGCTTTGTCGATACGAGAACCGCAGGTCGTTGCCTTCACGAGTCACAATTTCGCCAGTCCGTTTCATCACGGTGGCAGACTTAGTGAATTGCCCGATCTCGCCACCTCGGGTGCCAGCATTGTGGTGCAATGCGCCGCCGATGGTGCCGGGCACTCCCGTCAGTTGCTCGAACCCCGAAAGTCCTTCGC
>JBLHLE010000961.1:0-3670 GCA_047620805.1 Pirellulaceae bacterium | reverse complement strand
AAGGGTTTGAAGGCGAATTACTCGAACGGGTTGTGAACGTGATCACAAACGACCGCGACCTGTGGATCAATACGATGTTGATCGAGGAGCTGGGTTTACAACTGGAACCGCCGCATCCCGTCCGCGCCGCAGCTTCGACGATGTTTGCCTTCGTCATTGCGGGGATGGTTCCACTGTTGCCAGTGATGACCAGTGTTTCATCCAGTGCCCGCGCGTCGTTTCCGCAAACCGCTGTGCTGACGGCCGTCACGTTCTTTGCCATTGGCGTCTTCCGTGGCAAAGAGACGCAAAGAAATATTTGGATAGCAGGCCTCGAAACACTGGCGATCGGCGCTGCCGCGGCCACCGTGGCATACGCAGTTGGAGCTATGCTGGAAAGGGCAATCTTGCGCTAGAACTTGATTTACTTTCCCTGTTACTCTTTCGCTATCTTGCCGAGTTCTTTCGTTCGGTGGCGGGAAACTTTTCACGATTGTCGCTGGGGACCGGTTTGCCGGTGTTCATACTCCACCATTCGTGCGATCGATTTTCGTCGTAGTGTGGATTGGGGATCGGCATTCTCGCAATTACCTGCGTCCTCCATGTAGCGAGTTTCGATTTAAGATCGGCGGCGCGTCCGGCCTTTTCGTTAACTAGATTCATGCTCTCTCCGATGTCTTCGGCGAGGTTGTAAAGCTGCATGTCGCCGCTACCGTCGAGATACTCGATCAATTTCCAGTCGCGCTCGCGAATGCTACTCGCCGGTCGATCGTGGTGATAGTGGGGGTAGTGCCAGTGGAGAGCGGAGCGGTCGAGTTTTGCCGTGGGTTGCGAAAGAAGCGGGACGAGACTGTGCCCATCAATCGTCTGGTGTTTGGGGAGTACACCGCCGGCAGCAGCGACGAACGTCGGATAGAAGTCATAGCTGATCGTCGGTTCGCTACAAATGCTGCCCCGTTTGGTCAGCGGAGGATATTTGACGATCAGCGGCACGCGAACACCACCTTCGTGAAGTGATCCCTTTTCGCCTTTGAGAGGAGCTTGCGTGGCGACGTTGTCATCGGCTCGGGCGCGATAGTCGTAACGGCGGTAGAGTCCCCCGTTGTCCGAAGTGAAAACGATCATGGTGTTGTCGGTAATTCCCAGTGAATCGACCGTGTCGACGATTCGTCCAACCATATCGTCGCAATGTTCGACCATCGCCGCGTAGATTGGGTGCGGTAAGTCTCGTCCAGTATCGGCGGCCTTCTTCCGATACTTAGCGGCCTTGTCCGACATCGCTCCGAGCGGAATGTGGACAGCGAATGGAGAGAGCATCAAGAAGAAAGGCTTTTGTTGTTTGCCGCTCTTGGTAATGAAGTCGATACTCACATCCGCTTCGAACTCTGTGCGATACTGACCCGGTTTGGGCTTCATTTCGCTTGTCCCTTGAACTCGATATCGCCCTGGTAAATGAGGCCCATTGATGACGATGGAGTGGTCGTAGCCTTGATGGTTCGGCTGAAACTCAGACGCATTGCCTAAGTGCCACTTGCCAACGTAGCCCGTTTGGTAGCCCGCGTTCTTGAGCGATTCCGCGACGGTGATAGTATCCAACGGCAAAGCCATCGTCGTGAGCGGGGTAATGACGCGTTCGAATGGTCGCCAATGTCCGGGAATGTGGGCAGTGATTCCAATGCGCGCTTGGTTCTGTCCCGATTGAACGGCACAACGCGTTGGTGAACAGACGGCTCCCGCTGCGTAGAAGTCTGTGAAGCGAAGTCCCTCCGCCGCCAAGCGGTCAATGCGTGGCGTTTCGATAACGTCGTTGCCGTAGCAGCCAATGTCTTTCCAGTCGAGATCATCAATGAAGATGAAAATGATGTTCGGCTGTTCGGCGCTTGCCGTGGGTGGAATGGCGATCAGGGAAATTGCCGCAAGGCAGACCATTAGAAGAGGGCGCATTTAGTGTATCTCGCTTTAGGTAAGTTAACATCGTGCGAATAAGACGGCGCGAATAAGACGGCGCGAACATAAAGTTCCGACTTTATCTGCGCGAAGCGCCAACGTCATCGCGCACGGGGCAGCAAGTATCACCGCCCCGCGCGGCGTGTTCGTCGAAGCGAATTATCGACAGCAATTGTCGTTATTCGGCTAGTGCTTTTTGGATAGTGCTTTTTGGATAGCGGCGACGGCTTCTTCGGCGAGTTTTTGTGAGCCTTCTTTGCCGAAGTGGACGTTGGCAGGTAGTTGGATTTCTTTTTGATGCTTCAGAGCGAAGGAATACTGATCGTCAGTGGGGATTGAGTGCTCCTTCATGATTTCTGCGGCGATGGCGTTGTAAGCAGCTGAATCGCCGACCACTCGGCCTGCAGTTCCTGCGGGGACGGGAGTGGTGGAACGCCAGATTAGTTTAGCACCCGTTTTCTGTAGCCGACTTACGAGTTTGCGAAGGTTGGCTGCATATTCTTTTGGCGGGACTTGTTGGTGGCTGGTTCTGTCCTTGGGGTCCGCCAAGTTCTGGTTATTGGGCCCCATGTATTTCAAGTCGTGCAAACCCCAGTTGAAATGAATGACATCCCATTTACCGTCGCCGAGCCATCGGTCGATTTCCGCGACTCCTTTGGTCGTCGGTCCGCAGTTTGTCAACGGTCGGTGTACGTTGGCTTTGCCTGCTAATAGTTTTCGTACGGGCACTGTGTAGCCGATGGAGATCGAGTCGCCGATCAAAAGTACGCGGGGTAACCCAGCTACATCTTCAACTTTTGCCATCGCGGCATTGGGTTTGCGTGCTGCTTTCTTTTTCTTGTCAGCCGCATTTGCGGTCGTTGCGATCGCCGAAATTGCGATTGCCAGAATGGCGAGCAGGCAAAGCACTTGTTTCGAAACATGCATGGGTAGTCTCCTTGGGATTCTCAATCTTCGGTAAGTATTCTCATACGTGAAACGCCGACGATTAATTTGCCGGCAATGAACTTGATGGAGGAATGTTGATTCATGTTATGCTGATTTGAAGGATTGAAACCATATAGTATACACTGAACCGTACGGTGCCAGCGATACGCTCAGAAATGCTTCTCTTGGTAAAAGTAACGTCTCAACAAGGAATAAATTGATGTGCCGAATCGCTACTTTCATCGCTGTAATTCTCGTTTCCCATCAAATCATTGTTGGGCATACACAGGCCGCTGAGCCAGTGCGACTTGCCGATGTGAAACTTGATTTCGAGAAGCTCAAGAATTGGAAGGAAAAGGAATATAGCTTTCGAGTTTCTGCAGGAGGGAATCCGGAGGACTCGCTGGGGAAGTTTATCTTTCGCACGATCGTTACAGCAGACGAAATTGTGCTGCAGGATACGTTGGAAGCATTTCATCGCGGCCAGTTGGTCGCACTCCATGTATCTCAGCATTGCCAGAAGATTAATTCGCTCTCGCCAACTTCAATTGAAACCAAGGGGGAAGGCGATGAAGAACTGGGTACGCTGAACATCACCTTTGACGGTAAACAAGTGACGGTGAAAGGTACTGGTGCCGATCGGAAATTGGAGATCGAGCAGCCAATTGTGACGGCCTTTGCATTTGCCCGCATCGTGACGCTGTTGCCAAAGAAGAAAGGCATGAGAGTTTCGTTCCCGCGTTGGCTCGAGCCTGAAGAAATGAACTTGAAACACAATTTCGAGGTCGAGTGTCTGGGTGTCAGTATTACTGAGTGG
>JBLHLE010000960.1:0-3672 GCA_047620805.1 Pirellulaceae bacterium | reverse complement strand
TTCAGTAGCGGCGCGTTCAGTAGCGGCGCGTTCAGTAGCGGCGCGTTCAGTAGCGGCGCGCTCGTCAATTGCAGTCAAGTATTGGCGGATGATTGATTGCTCGATTCGCCCTTTTCGCCTGGCAGGCACGGGAAGTCGAACGACTAACTCGAGTTCACCTGGCTTGGAAATTACCACAGTCACTTTTGGTTCCGCAGGCATTGCCACCATTCCTTTCTGCTTTTCAAATTGCTCAAAATACTTTCTCGCTTCGGGCAGATATGGAGCCAATTCAGTGGTAGCGGCAGCCATTAGGTCCGCTTCAGCCTCTAGCCAGTTCTCCCCTTTTACCGGCACTTTGAACACGTGAAGGACGAAATCGTTGGTAAACGATTCATTGATTACGGCTTTATCCAGAAACATGCTGTTTGGCAAAACGACCGCTCTGCCGGTTAGTTGTTGCGTGAGCTGCTGCGGACCGATTTCGATGATCGTCGTTGTCAAAAGGTTCATGTCGATAACGTCCCCGCGAAAGCCAGCAACTTCGATCCGGTCACCGATATTGAAAGTGTGGCCTGTCGCTCTCAGTACCGACCCAGAGACACACTGAATCAGCTCCTTGGTGGCGATCACCGTCGCGGCAGCGACAGCCAGAAGTGAGACCGCCAGCCATCGCAGTTCCTCTCCCCAGACCACAACAAGCCCGGCAATCAGGATTAGAAATGACAGGTTTTTGGCTGTAACAATCCACTTGCGGGCTAACTCTCTCGGTAATCTCGTGTTACCACGAATCCACCGACTGGCGAGCCATCGGAGTATCACGATCGCCAGAATAAGAATTACCGTGCTGGTAATTCCCTTAGCGACCGAGTTGTCGAAAATTGCGGAAGGAACACTGAGGAATTCGCGGATCTTATCGAAGTTCATTGAACCTGCATTCGAAATAGGGACGCGGTAAATGGCCAAGTCCAAACCTAATTACGAAGTTGATATCGAACTCAACAAAGCATTTCCCGTGCCTAACCTGGTTCGAGTCTCACACAGAGCCGCAGAAGTGCAGAGAGGAAAAGGAAGAGCGAGACAAAGGTAGAGATTGCGAAGCCCCGCAAGTCCCAATCCTGGACATTGTTTGCCCATAGTGGCCATTAAACTGCCAGCGGAATCGCTGTCGTTCTTGGAGAAATCGCGAGGTCCCGGCGAATTGGGCAACGAGCCATATTGGCATCGTTTTTGCGATATTAAGAGAAAGCTCGAGGTAGGCAAGGTGAAGATCATCGTTGGTCAATCCGTCGTATCTCGAAACGGAAAGGTGTTTATTTGCCTGGGGAATTTGGTGAATATCAAAGCTTGTGCTCGAACGGAGTGTGGCCTCGTCCGCGAACAGAACGAGGATGTCGTTTATGTTGATTCGACCTACCGCTTCTTTATCGTTTGCGATGGGATGGGCGGCCACGCAGCGGGTGAGGTCGCAGCCGAATTAGCGGCGAGTAAGGCGGCTGAAACGATCGTTCGTCTAGTTGGGCGAGTTCAAGCTCAGGGAACTTTGAACATTCCATCTACTTGGGCCAAGGCGATTCTGAAACAAGCATTTCGCGATGCGAACAATGCCGTTTTGGACGCAGCAGAGATCGACGAGCGGAAACGGGATATGGGGTCAACCATGACAATCCTTTGGTTGCTGGAGGGCTTTTACGCCATTGGGCATGTTGGAGACAGCCGGGTTTATCATTCGTCTGCTGTTGACACAAAACAACTCACGCGCGACCACACTCTCGTCAACGAAATGATCAAAAGCGGGGCCATCGACGCAGCAAATGCCGAGTCAAGCCCATACGCCAACGCGCTAACGCAGTGCATCGGAATGCAGAGAGATGTAGCGGTAGAGCTTCGCGTTGAGCCGCTTAACGTTAACGACAGATTCTTGGTGTGCTCAGATGGCCTAAGCCGATATCTTGATCCCAGCAATCTGGAGATACTGAAAAATTCTGACGTCGAATGCACCACGGGAGAATTGCTGAGCTTGGCATATTCAAGTGGTGCACGTGACAATGTCTCTGCTATCGTCGTTCACATCTGCGATATTGAGCCACAGCTAATGGCAGTTGTTACTGCATAATGTCAGAAACGATTCGGCATCGATGACCACATAGCGGCTCGGTTTCGGCCTCCCAGCCAAAACTTGTACGTTTGTTAGCTCCCTCGCCAAGGCCGCAATCTACGTCCGTCATTCCTTAGTTCTAGTTTTGCACTTTTGAGAGGTCATCCTGCGAGCGTTGCAAGGTAGGTCAGGAGTTCGACTGGATTATCGTCAGGTGTGGTGTTCATCGACGCCGTGGATAATTTATCTTCCCATGTTTTCCGGCGTAAAGTGGTCAGCATGTCTGCAAAGCTCGGTTCAGACTTTCGAGTGTACCACGGTCGTTTGGGGAACTGCAAATCGGCATGTCCCTCGGTCGCAAACCAGACGATCGTCAAGCTGTAAAGAAACATCGATATCGGTGCGGTACGCTCGACCGCCTTGGGGACACGGTTGGCAGCGTCCTCCAGCCCGAGGTGCTGTTTGCAATCGTAATGCGTGACCTCGATCGACCAGCGTAGAGAAAAGATCGAGAGAATCTTTTTCGCTGAGAGGCTCACATCGGTGCTGTAAAAAATCCTTGTTGGCCGGCCGCCAACGGTGTCTTGCGAAAGCACGAATCGCAACAAACGGTCTTTGCCGGCGGTATAGTACAAACCGGTACGCGACTTGGCTCGCAGCGAACCATGCAGGCCATACTGATCGAAATGATACGTCTTCCATGAAGTCCGATCCTTCTCCCAATCGCTGGCCGAGCTGAGCCGGTCGCCTTTCTTGCGTTTGGGCCCGCGACGGTTTTGGGTTTCTTTGGGGGCGGGCTCGTAAAGCGCCGCCCGAGCGTGAACCGGCCCGATCAAGTCGAAGTTTTCCGGCAAGGTACTCAATACGCTATTGCCGCTGTAAAGACTGTCGACAACGAGAATAAACTTTCGATCCGGGAACCAGGTAGCCACCAACCCGATCATCTCGGCCATCAGTTCAGGCCGTGTTTTACGGGGTTTGCCGTCCTTTTTGTGAATCGCCTTGGCATTGGCAGCGGCTTTGTTTTTGGCTTCCGCGGCGCGCTTTGCATTTTTCGAGGCGGCCTTGGTGCGACTGGAGCTTCGTTGCTTGGCTTTGTCTTTGTTCTTTCCTTTGACGAGCCCTTGCTGGTTGCGGTACAAACGCATGCAAATGGGCAGCGCGAAAACTTTTGTCGGTGCCCACCACGGGTTGGCGATGATCAGGCACAGGTCGACCCAGTCGTGTCCCCAGTGAAAGACCTTCTTGGACTTCGATGAATTGAGCGCATCATGGTGCATGCCTGTTCCGAAAATTCCCAGACCTCGCTTGCGGCACAAGGTGTCATCGCCTGCCAGCACGATGGTCGCCTCTTCGCCGACCAGCGAGTTGACAATCAAGGTCGCTAGCAGTTTCCAAAGCTGGTCGATATCCCAGACTGCATGACTGAAGAAGCGATGGTAATCGGAGAAGTGACCGAAATGCACCGAGTCGCTGGAGACGATCATGTCGGTGATATAGCGATGTCGCATCGAGACAATCCAGCCAGTCACCAGCAGACGAAACGTGACAAAGCTCGGTTCGGTAAAAACTGGAGAAAACGTCAGTAGCAAATT
>JBLHLE010000959.1:0-3681 GCA_047620805.1 Pirellulaceae bacterium | reverse complement strand
GGTGAGTGGGGAAAGTGGGAAGGCAGCGCAGGCATCGCGATATAGCCAAGGGCCGCCTGGGTTCGCACTAAGGCTTTACTGATAATGAACTTAAGCCGCTTAAGGTTATCGCTAATTGAAGTTGGTAAAAAGCGGTCGCGCCAAGTTGAAAAATCGCCAATGAGAAGAAAGCATTCCTGGCCAGATTGGGCCGAACCTGCGATCCTAAAGTGTCTCTATTTAATAACTTGCAAACAGCTGCAAGAATTCGGCTAATTCTAAAAAAAAGAGGCCAATGTTTTCAATAAGTTGGTGCAGCCAGCGAAAACTGTACAAGTAGGTGGCAATGAGTAGCTACCTGGGGAACCCAAAGGCAACTGAGCAATCAACAATTCACGTTAATCGACCGAATCCGTGGGAGGGTCAATCAAATGGTTAAGAAGTCATTATTTGTCGCAGCTGGTATTGCATTGCTGCTGGGGTTGTACGGGGTGCGCTCGCATGTGGGCACGCTGTCCGGCATCGCCCAGGAACGCTTTGAAGACAATGTTCCGATCAGCTATCGCATTAAGCAAGCCAGAAACATGATCAAGGAGTTAACTCCTGAGATCGAGCACAACACACGCCGCGTGGCGCGTCAGCAGGTAGATGTCACTCGACTCGAAGGCCAGCTGGCAGATGTAAACGGCACGCTCGAGAAATCGGGTGGCGAAGTTCAACGCCTGAAAGCCGACCTAGAACAAGGTGGCAGTATTTTTGTCTACGCAGGCAAGAACTACACGGAAACGCAGGTTCGCGATGACTTGACGCGACGGTTCGATCGCTTCAAGACTCAAAAAGGAACTGCTGACAAACTGGATCAACTTCTCCACGCTCGCAAGGTCTCCTTGAGTGCTGCTCGCGAAAAAGTCAAAGCGATGCAAGGTGCCAAAGAGCAGTTGAAAGTGGACGTTGCCAATCTGGAAGCTCGCATGCAGCTTGTAGAAGTAAATGAAGCAACAAAGAACATCCACATCGACGATAGCCAACTCGCCCGAGTTCGCGAAATGGTCGATACGATCGAGACTCGCATCAGCGTTGCTGAGCAGCTTGTGAATTCGGACCCGAGTTCAGTTGTCGACGAAATCCAGCTCGACAGCCCCGAATCTCGCGACATCCTGGACGAAGTAACAGCTTACTTCGGTAACGCCAATCCAGACGAAAACGCAATCGTTCTCGACTAACACCGAAACGTGACTTCAATACGGGGTTCGGGCCATAAGCCCGAGCCCTTTTTTGGATCATGAATAGGTTACAATAGTAGAAACCGTAGGGAGTCGAACCGTTGTCAGGGCTACAAGTCATGTTTCAGAGCTGGCGAGTACAACTGCGAAAGGCAGAGAACGCGTTTGCAGATGGTCGTCTTGAAGAGGCAACTGAGTTGCTTCTGGGCGGCACTCTCAACGATTATCTGCCAGGTAAGCAATTAGCGTCCAAAGTCGCATTGGCATTGGCCGAGCGAGCTCGGAAGCAGCTAATTGTAGATGGCAACACGGACGCTGGCTGGCAGGACATTGCGACTGCGGAGTCGGTCGGCGGCGACACTCGCGAGATTCAGATAAGACGTCGCGAGATGATCAGCTACACCTTACGTCAAGCTGAAGAGATGATGCGAAGTCTGCGTTCTGACGAGGCGATGCGTTGCCTGGAACAGCTGGAACGCCGCAAGCCAAACAACGACGACCTACGCCGCTTGAAGGAAGTTGCTCGACGACTCGAATCGGCAAGGCACCTCAGTGCCAAAGGCAAGTTCGCTGGAGCCGATACTCAGTTGGCAGCAGCAGTCGACTTGCGAAAAGACCTCGACTTTGTCGAACAACAACGAAAAGAATGCCGTTACAAGCTGGAGCAATACCGGGAACTCACCGAACGGCTTCACAAAGTGATGAGCGAAAAGAACTGGACGAAGGCGGTGCGAGTCGCAGAAGAGATTCTCGAAATTGCGCCGGAAAATCGGCTGGCTCGCGACGCCCGCAAACGAGCTTGGAAAGAAGTCGGGACAGATGTGGTCGATTCGCATCGAGTCTCGGACACGGATTATTATCGTCCAGAAAAGAAAGTGGATGCGTTCAGCGGAATGGTTAGATCGTCGCGGACAACGAATCGTTTCCTGTTATGGGTCGACGCGGTCGGCGGTTACTTAGTGTGTCTGGACGACGAAGTAGTGATTGGGCAAAGTTGTCCCGACAACGACGTTCACATCCCAATTCAAGCCGATTTGGCCCGCAAGCACGCTGTGATTCGACGCAATGGTGAAGATTATTTGATCGATCCAGTCCAAAAAGTGATTGTAGATGGAAAGCCGATCACCACGACTGCGATCTTGACTGATGGTGATGAATTTGAACTTGGTGCGGGAGTTCGGATACGATTCCGCCGCCCGCATGCTCTAAGCGGAACTGCCAGACTAGAAATCTTGAGCCGGCATCGAACGCACCCCTACACCGACTCCATTCTGTTGATGGCGGAGTCGTGCGTAATGGGCCCCAACTGGCAGAATCACGTGGTTTGCCGCGATTGGCGGGATGACGTAGTGATCTTTCGCCAAGACACTGGCCTTTGCTGCCGAGCGATGGCATCGGTCGAGATCGACGGACTACATTGCGATGGTCGTGGACGAATTACCTACAATTCGCATATCGCAGGCGACGATTTCTCGATGACCTTGGAGCAGATTTAGGTGGCATTGTGAACTCAAATGATGGCAAAGAGGGAACTAGACAAATGCAAGAATTAGCCGCTACCCTAGAAGATGGCGGTGGCGGTCCCGTTTCCGCTTCCAATCCTCCTGAACAACGGCCGCGAGCTGGTGCCATGAAATTCGTTTACGCAAGTGGATCCAGGCCCCTCGAAGGGTACACCATAAAACGCGGTATCGGTATCGGCGGATTTGGCGAAGTATACTTCGCGACCAGCGATGCGGGTAAAGAAGTCGCTATCAAACGCATACAACGCAACCTCGACATCGAAGTTCGCGGCGCCAGTCAATGCCTCAACCTAAAACATGTTAACCTGCTCAGCCTGTTCGATATCAAATACGACGATCAAGGCGAAGGCTGGGTGGTGATGGAGTACGTCTCTGGCGAAAGCCTGACGGATGTCATCGACCGCAATCCTAACGGGATGCCCGATGAAGAACTATTCCATTGGTTTAGCGGTATCGCTTCTGGCGTAAAGTATCTCCACGATCACGGTATCGTCCACCGCGACCTGAAACCGGGTAATATCTTTATCGATCACACAACGGTCAAGATCGGAGATTACGGTCTCTCGAAGTTTATCTCGTGCAGTCGCCGAAGTGGGCAAACCGAAAGCGTCGGTACTTTTCACTACATGGCCCCCGAAATCGGCAACGGCGTCTACGGGAAAGAAATCGATATCTATGCACTCGGCATCATTCTTTATGAGATGCTCACCGGCAATGTTCCCTTCGAAGGGGAAAGTAGCCAAGAGATCATCATGAAACATCTGACGGCCGACCCGGATCTGGAATGCATCCCCGCCGGCTATCGCGAAACGATCCGACGCTCATTGCTAAAAGACCCAGACAAACGATTCTCCGATGTTTCGGAATTGCTGGCTTGCCTGGGTATCGAAGATGTCGACGGTCAACGTCTGAAAACAACGGCTCCGCCAGTTCGTCGAGAATCGCCGGCACAGCGA
>JBLHLE010000958.1:0-3681 GCA_047620805.1 Pirellulaceae bacterium | reverse complement strand
TTGTGCGGTACGTTCGCGGTGGGGGCGGTGTGGTTTACTTTTCAGGTGAAGGCGCAGTCGGCAAGAATCTAGAAGTGTTGGAGGGTGCTGCCGGCGAAAACGGTATCCTCCCATGGCAGCCCGGGCCGGCTCGCAACCTGGCACTGTTGGATGAATCGTTGACGATTCAGTCGGGCCAATGGAATTCGCAACTCCTGCGACAGTTTGATCAACGCAGCCAAATCGCCTTGAGCCAGATTCAGTTTAGTCGAGTTTGGTCAGTCGGCGCAATCCATCCTGAAGCTCATGTCTTACTACAGTTTTCCGATCGCTCGCCCGCCATGGCAAGTCGCTCGCTCGGGTCGGGACGATTGGTGGTCGCAAATTTCAGTCCCTCTGTCGATTCGAGCGACCTTGGAAAGTACGGCACGTTCGTCGCGCTAGTGCAGATACTTGCGAAAGAAATGCGGACGGCTGCGGCGGGGCAAGCAGAAGTCTTGGTGGGCGAATCGGTGGAATACAGCGATTCGCTCGTTGGGGTCACTGCGGAAGACAAGATCACCGCGATGGATCCAGACGGTCAACCATTGGTCGTCATGACTGCCGCGCCGGACGAACGATTACGGGCGCAGATTTTTAAGACGTTGAGACCGGGGTTCTATCGACTTCTGGGGAATGGGAAGCAACTCGATGTGGCAGCTGTCAACGTCGATGGCCGAGAAAGTGATTTGCAGCGGTTTGCTAGCGAGCAGTTGCAGAAGAGTTTCGCTGCCGCCGATGGAGTGGTTGACGTTAGTCAGGTAACTGATGCAAACGTGGGAATGCGACCTCATGGGCGACCGTTATGGGGCTGGCTGATGGGATTGGCAATGTTCGTGATTGGGGTCGAGCTGACTTTGCTCGGTTTTTGGAGACGTTAGATGACGCTGGAAATGCTTGCCTGGGTTTGGCAACCAATCGCGTCCCCGATGCAAATTATCGCGGGAGGAGTGATCCTTGCTGCGCTAACTTTGTTTGCCTACGCACGCACTTTTACCGACCACAAGATCACCAGCACTCTCTTGTTGTTGATGCGGCTTGTATTGATCTTGGGCGTCGTTGTCCTGATGCTGGGGCCCTGCCGTGTACCGCCCGCCAACGACGATTTCTTGCGACCTAATCTGGCCATCGTGCTGGATGGATCGCAGTCGATGTTGACGGAAGATTGTCAGAATATGAGTCGTATAAGATTTGCGAAGTCAAAATGGCTGACCGCCGAGCGGTTGCGTAAACTTAGCGATTCTTACGACGTCGAACTGTATGTTTTCAGCGATCAACTCAAGCCAATCTCAAGGGGCTTGCTATATCGAGGGGACGATGACGTCGCATCTGGAAGCGCGACGCGGTTGTCCGCATCGGTGAAGGACGCGGTCAGTCGAATGCCGCTGGACGCAAAGGGTGCGGCGATGTTGGTAATTAGCGATGGGCACGATACGGAGGCAGCGCCGATTCAACCCGCAGCGTCCTTGGCGCGCGGGCGCGGCATTCCCGTATACACCTTGCCGCTCGGGCGGGCGTCCGAGCGCGCCGACATAACTGTGCTGGCAGTTGCGATGCAGGATTATCTATTGCCAAATGAAACCGGAGCAATTCTCGTTAAGGTCTATCAGTCTGGTTTGGATGATGCTGCGACGACTTTAACGCTGCGACGCGGTGATGATAAACATCAGTTTCCCATTCAATTCAACAATCAACGAATGGTTGAAGTTCAGTTGCCGATCCAGGAAGCGAAAGAAGGGCAATACGAATACCAAATCGACGTTGAGACTGTCGAGGGCGAGTTTGAAGAGACGAACAACTCGCAAGTCGTTTTCTCGGAAGTTCAGAAGAAACGCATACAAGTGCTGATTCTTGAGGGACAACCGTTTTGGGATAGTAAGTTTTTAGCGCAGTCATTGCGTAAAGACGAACGGCTTTCGATCACTCAGATCACACAAGTATCGCCCGACAAGCGAGAGACAATTGTTACTCGTGTCGACGGACCATCGCGAAAGCTGCCAGAGACCGCCGAGCAGTGGGCTGAATTCGACGTCGTCATCTTGGGGCAAGGGTTGGAAAAGATGCTCGATGTTACCGCCGCCGAGCAACTTGTAGAGTTCGTTTCGAACCAAGGCGGTCACCTGATCTTTTCGCGGGGTCAGGCATACGACCCAGATTCGCCGGATGCGATGGAGTTGGCGGTAGCCTTGGCACCGCTGGAGCCTGTGGAATTTGCGCCGGGATCGAATGAGAAAGTCATGTTGGCGGTTGCTCCGGCGGGCCGAGTTGGATATTGGTTCTCGCCCGCGAAATTGGGAATGGATATCGAAGATGCGTGGGGGCGTGTGCAGGGATTCGATTGGATGCCCAACGTCAAATCGGTAAAACCTGCTACCGTCGTCCTCGCCCGCGCGTCCGTTACGGGTGACCCGCTGATCGATTCCAGTCATCCCGCACTGGTGGCGATGAAACAAGGGCGTGGTAACGTGATTGGTATGCTGGGCGAAGGAACTTGGCGGTGGAGTTTGTTGGCGCCGGAGAACCGCGATTTAACAGGCTTCTACGATACGTTTTGGTCCAACATGGTTCGCTGGTTAGCTGCCGGTGGCGAATTTCAACCCGGCGAGCAAGTATCACTGCACTTGTCGCGAAGCAGCGTTCGCCTGAATGACAACATGGAGGTCGATGTCGTCTACAAGTTCGCGCCGAAAAGTGGCGCCGAGCCAGCGCTCGAAGTGACTGAACCAAACGGCGAAACTAGACACGTCACATTGCAGCGGACACCCGGACGAGTGCCGCGGTATCGCGGAACCTGGCAGCCAGTGGGCTTGGGCGTGCACAATGTGAAGCTCGTGGCGCTTGGCATGGTTCCCGATAAAATTGAACGGAAATTCAATGTTTATCACTTTAATATCGAAAGGCTGGAGACTTCGGCCAATCCTATGCCGTTACAGATCCTCGCCGAGCACACGGACGCCAGGTGCTTCCAGCCACACGAAGCGGACGAACTGTTGACTACTTTGAAGGCACATCGCGACTCCTACCAGAAACCGAAAGAGTTGGAGTATATCTGGGACCGCTGGAGCGTAATGCTAATATTGCTAACCTGGGGTGGGGCTGAATGGATTTTGCGACGTCGAGTTGATCTGTTGTAAACGAATGTTAATTTCCATTGTGGCTAACTTGGATGCCACGTTAGAATTGAAAATAGTATTTTGCTCGAACCGTATGTTGTAGGACTAAATCATGTCGCGGGTTATCAAGTCGAATCATGAAAACCGACTGACGGATTACCTTCGTCGGACGAATCGCTTGCGTTTGCTTGCCGAGACGTTTCGCGCGGTCTGTCTGGCTGCGGCAGGATTGCTGATCTTGGCCTTGTTGCTGATCTTCGTCGATGCCGTACTTGGGTTCGGAAGTTGGGGACGAGTGTTGGTTGACATCGGCGGCGGGGCGCTTGGCATCTATTCGCTCGTATTCATTATTCGGCAGTTTGCAGTCAATCAATTTGAGCCAAGACGCACTGCTCGTATGGTGGAAGAGCGATTGGGGGTTACGGACAGTCGCTTTATTAACGCCGTCGATCTCGCAAATACAGCGGAGTCTTCGAGCCCTGAACTGGTCGATCAAGCTGTCCGCGAAGGCGTTACTTATTCCGCGAGTCTTCCGGCTACATTGACAGTC
>JBLHLE010000957.1:0-3682 GCA_047620805.1 Pirellulaceae bacterium | reverse complement strand
CTGATCGGGCAACCCTGAGACGTGAGTCAGTAACTGCCGCATCGTAATCGACTGTCGACCGTCGCCAGTAAATTCGGGAATAAACTTTTTCACTTTGTCGTCAAGTGCGAGCTTCTCTCGATCGTACAGATTCATTACTGCCGTTGCCGAAATCGGCTTGGAAATCGAAGCCAATAGAAAGATGGCGTCGAGCGACTTTGCGGCCCCAAACGACTTGCAAAAACTAAAGTCGCCTTTGCGGATATACAGCGCAGCCGCGCGAACCTGACCGGAAGATGCAGCTTTGGATAACACGTCGGTTACCCCATCCAACTGAAGCCTCTCGACCGCCGCGCACAGCGGCGCGGCCAAGGTCAAACCCAAACTCGTTTGTAAAAAGGTGCGTCGTTTCATGGCCGGATTGTAGCAGCCAGCCAAGACCTCGTCGAATCGCCCCTGACGTCGGCTCGGTCTCTTGGGTCTTCTCTGTATCTGGCGCGCAAGAGAAGGCACTGTTTCGACTCACCGCAACAAGCGATATAATCGACCGCTCTCTTGTCTTTCGATGCAAGAGCTAACCCGCGTAACCGAAAGTGAGCAACCACATGTCGCAGCAAGAATTCGCTGGAAAAACTGCCCTGATTACAGGTGGAACACGAGGCATCGGCCGGGCAGCGGCTTTCCGACTGGCGAGCGAAGGCGCGCGAGTTGCCGTGAACTTTGTTGCAAACACAGCGAAAGCTGAAGAGACAATTGCCGAACTTAAAGCCATTGGCGGCGACGCCATCGCCGTTCAGGGAGACGTGCAGAACCGCGACGATGTCAAACGAGTGGTCGCCGAAACGCGCGACGCGCTGGGACCGATCGACATCGTCTTACACTCCGCTGCGATTAGTATTGTCGAACATGCGACCGACGTGACGTGGGAGACTTTTAAACGCACCATCGACGTGAACTTACACGGCACGTTTCACGTGATCGATGCGGTCAAAGACGAGATGCTCGCTCGCGAGTACGGCCGAATTGTGCTGATGTCGTCGATCGCTGCATTGCGGGAACGAGAGAATCAAGTTCATTATTCGGCTTCCAAAGCCGCGGTCATCGCTATGACTCGCTGCTGGGCGCAAGCCTGGGCCAAAAACAACATTCGCATCAATTGCATTTGTCCCGGCCTGATCGATACCGAAATGGCTTACACACTCGCGCCGGAAACCCACGCACACATCATCGCGAATACTCCCATGGGGCGGCTGGGAAAACCGGCGGAGATCGCCAACCTGATTCGCTTTCTGCTCAGCGATGAATCAAGCTTCATGACAGGTCAGACCGTCGCGGCTAGTGGCGGTCGAGTGATGTTGCCAGGCTAACTAAAGGTGCGGCGCACTAACAGCGCGAGAATTTCCGCAGGGTTGGTGAATTCGTCGGATCGCTGCCCGCCAAGTTGGCCGCCGTGATGGCTACTTCGCCGACGTAAATGTCCCCTCGTGAATCGACCCAAATGTCGTGGGCCGCATAGAACTCGCCTGGCAGCATCGCGTCATCGCCTCCACCCCAGCGGGAAAGACAATTTCCGGCCAGGTCGAAAATACTGACTCGGGATCCAATCGCGTTGGGCTGTCGCTCCATCCAGGGAAAGAGCCCGTTGCGCGATCCCAATTCGGCGACGTACACCAAATCGTCGCTGCCGATAAAGATTGCGCAAGGCCGGACAACGTCTGTCCATTGTTCAATGAACTCACCCTCCAACGTAAATAACTGAATGCGGCTGTTTTCGCGATCTGCAACGAACAATCGGTTCAGGCGATCGACGGCGATCCCGTGTGGCACGTTGAATTGACCCGCTTGGTCGCCGGGTTGGCCCCAAGAGTTGACCAATTCGCCAGCTTTGGAAAAATGGTGAACTCGCGCGTTGCCGTATCCATCGGCTACGAAAATGTCACCGCTGCTTGTTGTGGTCGCGTTCGTTGGAAGGTGAAACGGCTCGCCGCCGCGGGCAATGGTTCGGAAGTCAAAATCATCGACGCCAGTATCAGACGGGATGCCGAGCGGGCCGATCGTCCTGAGCAATTCTCCCTGGCCGCTGAATTGTCTCACGCTATGGCCGATGTCATCTGTCAGATAGAGGGTGTCGTCGGGGGCGATCCAGATTCCGTGTGGACGAACGAACTGGCCCTCTCCCCAGGCGTTCAGGAAGTGGCCATCGCGGTCGAAGACGATGATCGCCGGCTCGCCGCGATTGAAGACGAACACGTTGTCTTTAGAATCAACTGCCACTCCGATCGCTTCGACCAATTGGACATCGTCCGGAAGCTGGTGCCAGTTGGTGGCGGGTTCGTAAACTAAATCGCCAGTTCCAACGGTCTGCATGAGTTGTCAATCTCCGTAGCGAAGCGGGAGTTCTATCCGGCGGCCGCCTCGATTAAGGCGGGGTCAACATCCGCGTTTTGGGCCGTCTGAACGATCTCGCCCCATGTTTTTTCGTCCAAATCAATACCCTCGGCAAGACGTTGCGTATGGTTTTGGATTTCGATTTCGCCGGGGACCAATACTTGGCCGCCGGGTGTCGCTGGGCGGGAACTTTTGACAAAGGAAATGTAACGCGTGACCTCTTCACCGAACATGTCTTGCGTTGTTAGCTTGGTTGGATCAATGAAGACCGAGAGCATGCCTTGTTCCAGCAGAGTCTTTCCTGCGCTGCTACATCCACCGCCGGTCAAAGCGCCGGCGAGAAGTTCGACCATAAAACAAAGTCCATACCCTTTGTGTCCACCCATGGGCAGAATCGATCCCCCAGGTGGTCCATAAAACTGGTTGGGGTCGTTAGTCGGCTCGCCGTCGGCGTTCAGTATCCAGTTGTCGGGAACTTCGACGCCTTTGTTTCGCGCCACTTTCAATTTTCCTTCGGCGGTAGCCGCAGCTGCAATGTCAAAGATGACCGGATCACTTCCTGCAACGGGGACGCCTATCGTAACCGGGTTGACTGAAAGTCGGCGATCAATTCCGCCCGCGGGAACGACGAACATACCGAGCCCTGAAGTGTTGACAAAGTGCAAGGAAATACACCCCGCTGCCGCCGCCATTTCGGCCCAATGACCGATCCGGCCAAGATGGCCGCTGTTGCGCAGTGCGACGACTGAGACTCCTTGTTGAGTGCATTTTTGCAGGCCTAACTCCACCACTTGCTTACCGATGGACTGCCCAAAACCGAGTTCTCCATCGGCCAGCGCCATTGCGCCGCTGTCGAAGATAATATTGAGGCTGCGATTAGGAAAGACTTTGCCATCGCGAAGAAACTGGATGTAAATTGGAGTGCGAATCACGCCGTGAGAATCGTGTCCCACTAGATTCGCTTTTACCAAGTGCTCGGCAATACTATCAGCTTCATCCCGATTTGAACCGGCGCTGGCGAATATCGCAGAAATAAGCTGCTGCAGTGGTCTGGCGTGAATCTTCATGACGGAGCAACATACCAGTCGACACGCTTCGAATCAAACTGAAATCGCGCCCAGCTACTAGTAGCGTGCAGGAACGCACTTTTGCCAAACACGACCGTTTGAGATTCGGATTCGGGGATTTGTTGACATAGGTTTTCGTGGGGCGATTACTTAGCTTAGATTCCTTACTACTTCGGCGAGATGGTAGGCTAATTGTTCTGGTTGCTTCGATGACATCTGATGGAGGACGATATCAAGACCTGTCTATA
>JBLHLE010000956.1:0-3689 GCA_047620805.1 Pirellulaceae bacterium | reverse complement strand
ATTAGGAATATGCGAATGCATTGCGCAAAGAGATTGTCGAAATGTCGTAGGATCACTTTGTGTGTTCTGTTTATTTCCACAGCCACGTCCGTCTTTTGCTCGGTCTTGCCAGTCGCCTTCGGCCAGGACTCGCCGAAATCTTCTGGACAAGATTGGCCGCATTGGCGAGGGCCAAATCGCAACGACCACTCGACCGAGCGGCTGGCATCGCTTAATGCAGTTCCCAGTTCGCCAACGTGGACGAAGCAGTTGGGAGAAGGTTCTAGTTCCCCTGTAGTGGCGCGCGGAAAAGTCTATGGCTTTGGCTGGAAAGATGGACAGGAGCGAGTCTACTGCGTCGACGCCAAGTCGGGAGCTGTTCTTTGGACGACCGCTTACGATGCTCCTCGCTTCGGTCGTCGGGCAACTGGCGATCAAGGCCTTTACTCTGGTCCTTCGTCGACTCCAGAATACGATGTCGCGTCCGGGTGGCTCTACACGTTAGGTACCGACGGCGATTTACGCGCCTGGGATGCGACGGGAACTCAACCCAAACCCGTTTGGGCTGTGCAGCTTTACGAACAATACGACGTGCCGCGACGTCCGAAGGTGGGACGCAGTGGGCTACGCGATTATGGCTATACGTCTTCGCCGCTTCTCGTTGACGATACTTTGGTGGTGGAAGTCGGAGCTAGGGAAGGCACTCTGATTGGGTTCGATAAGAAAACTGGTAAGGAACTGTGGCGGTCCCAATCGAATGACCCGGGAGGGCACAACGGTGGCCCAGTGCCGATTCAAGTCAAAGGCATTCCATGCGTGGCGGTGCATCACTTCAACGGATTGCTTGTTACTCGTGTCGACAAAGGGCGAGCGGGCACTACTATCGCTCAGTATCCATGGCTCACCGACTTTGGGAATAACATTGCGACTCCGGCAGTTCAGGGCAACAGCATCGTAATTACCTCTAGCTACAACCAGCACAAAATCACGCGGCTGGATATCTCGCTGAAGGGAGCGACGAAGATTTGGGAGCAAGAGGAAGCTTCCAAAGTCTGTTCGCCGATCATTCACAAGGGATCTGTTTATTGGGCTTGGCGGCAGATGGCCTGTTTGGATTTTGAGACCGGCAAACTTCGCTGGAAAGGCGGCCGCTTCGGCGACCCAGGATCTTGTATCGTCACCGCGGACGATCGTTTGGTCGTTTGGTCCGACAAAGGCGATCTGACGTTAGTCGACACTGCGGTTCACTCGCCGGCAGCGTATCGCGAGTTAGCGAAGCGGGGACGCATCGGCAAAGACGATGCCTGGCCTCACGTCGTTCTGTCCCACGGGCAATTGTTTTGCAAAGACAGATCTGGATACTTGGCATGTTTCGATATGGACCCGAATGCAGTCGTCGCCGATCGGAAGCCCGTCAAAAAATCACTCGGCATTCCGTCCCCCAGCGGTAAGTCTGCGGTTTCTAATTCACCTGCAGTTACCTCGCCCAGCGAGCCGTTTGATCCCCGTGGAGATTTGCTGTTTGGGTGGGATGCAAAAACGAATCGGGTTTTGGGAGTTGCGAGTGTGCCGCTGGATGTGAAGCCGGCGGTTCGGTCGAAGGTGAAGATGGCGGGTGGAGCGGCCGAATTCGGCGGCGGGTCAGTCGTCGTGGCAGGAGCCGACAAATGGTTGCATCTAGCGGCCGCCAAGTCGCCCGAGATTACACTCGAGGCGAAACTAGAAACTGCTTCACTCGATCAACGCGGGCCCGCGCGAATTATCAGCCAGTCGATCGATGCGTACCATCGCAATTTTACCCTGGGCCAGGAAGAGAGCTGGCTAGTTCTCCGGTTGCGGACGTCGAAAACGGACGACAACGGTCGCCACAAGGAGGCGAAGTTGTTTCGCCTGGAGGTGGGTAAGAAATATCACGTCGTCGTGAGCTACAGTTCTGGCAACTTGGTGACCTACGTCGACGGCGTCGCCGTCTCAAAGATCACCAATATCCAAGGTGACCTCCGCAATTGGGAGAGCTATCCGTTTCTGTTCGGTGACGAATGGGATGGCGGTCGCACTTGGAAAGGGAACATCGATCGCGTCGTACTGTATCGACGTTTCGTTGGACCCGCGGATGCATCGAAGCTATACCGCACGTCGCGCGCCTCGAGGTAATTTCGGCGATTCTACGTTCTTTGTGCGGGCGGCAATAATTCGATGTTCTGGCCCATCTATCTTGGGTTCGACCAGCGCGTTCTCTTGATGAAAATTGGCTGCTGTCAAAGTCAGAATCGTCAGAATCGTCAGAATCGTCAGAATCGTCAGAATCGTCAGAATCGCAATGCTGTGCATTCGAGTTGGCAGTGGATTACCGTTTTTGGAAGAGGTCGGAGGTCAGCAAGTTCTGAATTATTGTGCGAAGTTTGTAGTTGTCTTTTTGGCTCGCTTTGGCGATTGCTTTGATTTGATCCGCATCGTCAATTGTCATGACTCTTCGCAACGCGAAAGTGGCCAACTGTTCGACAAACGCTTCGGCGAAGCGATCGACGTCGTTGGCAAGAAGCTGCTTGAATTCTTCCGGTCCGTTGTAAGCTCGACCATCTGCGAATTTTCCCGACGCGTTGATCGGGGGATGGTCACCTTTGCCACCGATGACGTGTTCATTCATTCGCCACTGTCCGATCGCATCGTAGTTGTCGAAAGCGAAGCCGAGTGGATCGATCTTGCGGTGGCACGACGCGCAAGTTGCGTGCGTCGCGTGAGCTTCGAGTTGTTGTCGGATCGTTGCCTTCGGTTGATCGCTTGGCGTCGGCTCCAGTGGTTCTACGTTCGGTGGTGGCGGTGGTGGTGTCTTACCAAAAATGGCTTCGGAAACCCATACGCCCCGATGGACGGGACGGTGCCGTGTTCCGTCCGAAGTAAGAGAGAGGACGGAGGCATGTGTCAAAATTCCGCCGCGGTGGTTGTCTCGATTTAGGCGAACCTTTTGAAAGCCTGATTCGACGGGCTGATCCATTTTGTAGTGCATTGCCAGTCGAGAATTTAGCATGGTCCAGTCCGACTCTATAAACTCGCCAATCGACAAATCTTTCTCGAACACCTCTTGGAAAAATTCAGTCGTTTCAAGGATCATACTTTGTTCCAGCCACCGGTCGTAATCGGGATAGAGTTCGGCATCGGGAGGAAACATTCCGACTTTGTGTAATTGGAGCCATTGTTGGGGGAACGATTCGGTGAACCGTTCGATTTTTGAGTCGGCCAACATTCTTGTAACTTGCGCTTGCAATATCTCTGGTTTGCGAAGTTCGCCGTCACCTGCTGCATCGAAAAGCGATTCGTCGGGCATCGAACTCCACAGAAAGTGCGAGAGTCGCGAGGCAAGTTCCCAGTCGTTAATTTTAGGACGCTGTACTCCTGGCGTGCCCTCCACGATGTAATAGAAGTTTCTGGAAGTGAGCACTCCGGCGGCAGCGGACAGATAGGCAGAGCGAAAATTCTCACCCACGGCCAACTCGGACTCGATGATTTGCACGTAGCGATCAATTTCAGTTTTGGAAGCCGGTCTCCGCCAGGCGCGAGTGATTAGGCGTTGCAGGCACGCTCGGGCCTCAACGAGATCGTTTTCAGTTTGCGGATAAAGACCCGCGCGTTTCTTTCGATCGACTTCGGTCAAAATCGGGCCCTCGAATTCAAGCCAGTCTACGATTAGCAGTGGAAATATCGGTCGGCCC
>JBLHLE010000955.1:0-3691 GCA_047620805.1 Pirellulaceae bacterium | reverse complement strand
AAAACTCGATTGCATTCTTCGCGTCTTGATGTAACAGTTCGCTAGAACGGGCGGCCGCGCTAACGCGGTCGCATGCTGGCTGCAATGCTCCTCGGTCTGCGGGAGATTCCAGCGCTGTGCGCGCCTCCGCTAGAGTTTCGAACAGGTTTCTCGCCGCTCGCAGCACGGGTGCTGCATGCTCAACGACTGCGTACCACTGGTCCGGTGTATTAGCCTCGTCTTGCATTTTTTCAAGCCGTTCTACAGTCTCTTCGTAACCGTCTACGATGGTGCTGAGACCTTCCACACCTGCACCTCGTTCGCTGAACTTCCATTCCCCTTTGCGATTGCGCCACAGGTAAACGCTGTGGCGGCGAGTTGTCCTAGCTTCAGGCACTCGGTGCATGACGACAAAGAGATGGCCGTCGGCTGTCATTGCGCGTTGTCGGCCAGCGTGCTCGCTAACACGAGAGCGAATCTCAAACGGCAAATCCCATATTTTAGGAACACTCATCGTCTTCAATCCTCTTGCGACTTTTTGCTGGGTCATCCTTACGCAAGGATATCTCTAGAACCATTCGCCCTAGCTTTGACCAGCTTGCGATATCGAGAGTGATTCCCGGCCGTGTTTTGCGCAACCTATTATTTTAACTCGACATGCGATAAGAAAAAAACGCTCAGTTTTGGCGTTTTTTCGGCGGCATCGTGCAAGGTCGGCGTTAGCGGGTGTAGCCACGATACTTAGGTCGCTCGGTCTGCTGAAATGCAGGTGATTGTTGACTCGGGAAAGCGGGTTGATCGCCGAATTGTTGATTGGGTACGCGTTGAGTCGGCGGTCGCTGGTTGCTGCCAGGCAGGAAAAGTTGCATAGCATTTGGCGAGGAGATATCGACCTTCGGGTGCCCTGGTGGCTGCGGCATCTGCCAAACCGTTTCGCTGCCGCCAAACGGCAGATTGATAACGTACTGCTGAACGTTGATTTGTAGATTCATTTGAGCGGCGGGAACTTGCAACGTCACTTGGTGTGGCATGTTGACGCCCTGCCCTATTTGACCGAGTCCGTAGAACTGGTGATTGGATGCGATGGCGGAGGCGAGGAGCTGCCCGTTTGTAGTGTAGATGTGTTGTTCCATTACCCAACCGTAGGTTGAGTGCAACACGATCGCCTTAGTAACAGACTGTCCAGCGACGTTCGAGGCAACTCGAATCTCGAGTTGATTGGGGCCTTTGGGCGTGGGGCCCTGAATGTCGGCATTGGGGTCGATACTAACGACACCAAATGCCTCGGTGATCCAACTTGGATCAACGGGGAAGATTTGCCGTAAAGGACTGCTCTCGAATTGGTCGTGGCGGGCGTAATAAACACCTTGGGGCGTATTGCGCTTAATCCAGATCCAAAACAAATCCTCGTTACTGCCGAGGTCCATTTCTTGTCCTGAGAACGCGGTACCCGCGCGCAACCGGATTCGCTTGGCGGGTTGCATGATCAGCTCTGTTTGGTTCAACGCGGGGTAACCGGGAACGGTGACGGAGGCACCTTCGGTTTGTACACTATGCACTAAACTCGCCTGATTGTTGAGGTAGGCAATTACCTCGGCCGTCGACGGTGGTTGATGAAAAGCGATCGGCGAGGCGGGCAGCGCCGGAGCCTGCGGCCAGAGGCTATGCCAATTGCAGCCAGAGAAAACTGTAATCAGCGCGGCGACTGCTGCGAATCGATACCGTTGAAATCCGTTCACCCTGTGCATCCTTACTGTAAGGGAGTCTTCCATAACCACCCACTGACTGCTGTGCCGCCTTCTAGGCGGCGTCACGAAAAAGCAGTTGCCCTAGCTCGTCTTGAATCGCCTTGATCCTCGCCGCATCCGGATCGACCACCAGCACTTTGTATTCGCTCTCGTTGCGAGGGCAGAAAACGACCAATTGATCGCGACCTTCCTCGTCCAACTCGCTGTCTTCAAGCTTCAGAATCCGGCGGCGAATCATCAGCAGCGTCAGGATGTATCTCAAGTCTTGTTTTTCCACTTGGTCCTTTAAGGACTCGAAGTAGTGCATCATTACATCGTTGGGCGCCCAGTTTGCTTTCTTGCTCACTTCATTTGGCATTTGTGAACGCCACCAACCAAGCGATTCCTCCGGCGGTCCCTCCCACGCTTCCGCGCAATAGTCGCGACGAATAACGTCCGCCTGCTCCGCCATCAATACTGAAAAGAAGAACTCCCCCGCTTTGAACTCGCGTTCTGTCGCGGCACATTTGCGACTACTACGTTGTATTTCGAAGTCGACCATGGATTTTCAATCAGCGTTAGGTTAGTTAACGGGTGAAGCGTCAACTGTGGTGAAGCGATAACTGTGGCGAAGTGAGGTCTATTGAGATACGCAGTTATTTGAGAATGGAGTGGACCCACCGTTTTTTTGGATCGCGACGGATTCCGGCGACCGTAAAAGCGGTGGTACATCGCGGCTCTAAACTCCGCGGGCGGCAGATAGTACGGTATTCCGACAATTCACTCAATACGCAGTGAAGAATCTACTGTCACTGCCTCCAGCCCCGATGATTACGGTGACCAATTTGGCGCACCGGGGGCAGTTGCCAGCATATGCGTTTCGCTGCGGATTGATGTAAATCCGCGAATAGATACCGCAGCAGGCGAACTGAACGCCCAGGAACTTGCGAGTTTCGCCATCAATGCTAGCGGAACTTGAATTGCGATTACTGCCGTCTGTTGGGCGGCGAGGAGGTTCGCTCGATAAGTCTAAGTTTTCGCCTGCCATCGCGTCGACGCGTTAATTCCGGAAATGAAGATTCAGATCAGATTCAGTCGAGGTATTGTTGGTACGCAGCGACAGCCATTTCATCGCAACGGTCGTTCTCAGGATGACCGCTATGACCAGCAACCCGACGATACAGTACCTCGTGCCGTTCGAGCTGGGCAGCCAATAACTGCCACATCTCTAGATTCTTAATCGGCTTCCACTCCTGTCCTTCTTTGCGTTTCCATCCGTTAGATTTCCATTTTGTCAGCCATTGGGTCATTCCCTTGCCGACATAAGTGCTATCAGTGATAACTTCGACAACACATTTTCGTTGCAACGACTCGAGCCCCCTGATGACGGCAGTGAGTTCCATGCGGTTGTTTGTCGTTTCCTGCTCGGACCCCGCTACTTCCTTTTCCTTGCCGGACGGGATGTGCCGCAGAATATAGGCCCATCCACCGGGACCGGGATTACCTGAGCAACCCCCATCAGTGAATAGTTGAATTTCCGGTGCGACGTCGCTGGGCATGGTTTCTTTCAGGTACTGTTCGATAGGTTGCAGCTCTGGGAAACGAAAACACTATTCGACAGGCGAGATCGAGGCGGAAATCTCAGCTTCCGGCATCCGTTTCGCTCGTCGAGACTCTAGCCTTGCCTCCTGTCGTTGTGGAAATGGCATCTGCCGGAGCCGCTACCGCGTCGATTGATTGTTCTGTTCCGCTGGAGCTGTTGGTTCCGCTGGGCGAAAACTGCCCTGCTTTGAATTGCGATGTGATGGCGTTTAGGCGAGCTTCAATTTCGTAATTTCGCTCGGGGCGAATCGGGCAGTTCCACGGCAGGATAACTTCAAAAGAGCTTCCTTTGCCGATCTCGCTTTCCACAGATATTTCACCACCGAGGAGGATGCAAAGTTCTTTCACGATGGAGAGTCCAAGTCCGGTTCCCGAGTACTCTC
>JBLHLE010000954.1:0-3694 GCA_047620805.1 Pirellulaceae bacterium | reverse complement strand
AATATCGAATTCGCTCGCAAAATTCACCTTGACGAAAACGACTGTGACGCGTACCTTCTGCTGGACTGCCGAAATTGACAAACGTGCCAAGCACTCTACGAAGATCCGAGATGATTCGTGTAATCGCCATCACAGCTATTTCTCTCGTAATGTATGGGACGCTGTTTACTGAATCTTCCACGGGACAGACGCCAAGAATCGATGTCGGTCTGCAGCTTCGATGCGACCGCATACGAGTCGAGTTTTCCAATGACGCCGAAAAGAAATGGAACGCGCTTGCCAAGCTTGCTGAAGGCAAGACAAGTGAACAACTGCCCCAAATCCTCCCGCCCCAGATCTTCCCGCCGTATTCTGCACCTGCCAGAGCGGGTTTCGTCCGCTCACCGATTCTCACCATGTATAACGCCCAGAGCATAGTCATGTTTTATACAGTCGATGACGACTTTCAGATCAAAGCGTACGGACATTCCCAAGGCGGCCAAGAATTTGTAACTGGTGTAGACATCACGCGGCTAAAATGATCGTGCGAATTGCCGTTGCCTATTCAACTCTCATCGGTGGGTGTACCTCTACATACTACCGCGAACCGAGTGCCAATAAGCTCGACGCGAAAACCGTCGATATCCATGTCGATGTCGACGTGATCGTCACCGAACTTCCCGGCCTCCTCCAAGAGACGGAAGCAGAGAAACGCTTGCGCTACGCGGCTGGTGAGTGACTGCCGTGAAACAAGCGCGATACCATCCACTCGTTCATTGAATTCCTATCTTTGGTTGGACGCGGCCTGATAGAAAGTCGACTGCAGATAAGGCGGCATCTCTAATCCCCCCTAATCAGCCACATCTTTCAGCGCCTGCTCAACCAACCGTCTCACTTCTGGAAACGGGACTCCGTCGAGCTTACTGTAGAGATGATCATTGCGAAGTTTTGCCCGCGTTATCTTTGGCGATGAGATTCCGCAGAGGACCCGCGTGAGTGGAACCGCGCAGTCGATTACATCTGAATATCTCTCTTTTAGTGCCAGTGCATCGGCGAGAATCTTCTTATCAACTTTCGGCACGGGCGGCCGCTCTAACTCGACCGGCTCTCCCACGAGACAATGAGAACAATGGCCACACGGTGCATCCAAGCCTTTGTCAAAATATTCACTCAAGTAGGAAACTTGGCAGCCGTCGAGACCGATCCACTCGAGCATACCCTGAATGCGACCGATCTCTTTATCCTCGCGTTGCAAGGACTTGTCGTACAGCGATGCGACCAACTCATGATTCGATTCGGGGCGATTCAAGATCTTATATCGATTGCGAACACCCTCAACTTTCAACTCCACAAAACCCGCTTCGCTGAGTTGGTCGAGGGCTCTGACAAGCCTTTCTCGCGGCTGTTTCAAGTTGGCGGCGGCTTGATTCAAATCGATTCGGATCCACGTTGGTCCCTTTTTGCACTGACGAAACATCGCCGTGAGAAATTCCCTCGGCTCACCTTCGTATGTCTTCAGAATTTCCGCCGACGGCCGCAGTGGTTTGAATTGATAATTTGAATAAAAAGGAGTGCCGGATTCCAAATAACCGTCCAACTCGAGATACGTAAAAAGAGTTTTCAAGACCAGCATTCGAATATCGGTCTGAAAGGACACCTCGTAAATGCTAACGTCAAATTCCTCGTCGTTGGCAAAGATCGTCCGCACAAATTTGTCGATCGCACGCTTCGTCGGCGTGTCGCCGTAAACGAAATTTTCGACAACCGTCAGATCGTCGGGACAGGCGAGTAAATGACAGAGTGCAGGTTCGCCATCCCGCCCGCTACGTCCGATCTCTTGCGAGTAGTTTTCGAGCGTCTTGGGCAGATTGTAGTGGTATACGTAGCGAATATTAGACTTATCGATTCCCATGCCGAACGCGATCGTAGCTACGACGATGCCGTCGACTGACTCGATAAACCAGTCTTGTACAGTTGTGCGTTGTTCAGGTTTCATTCCAGCGTGATATGCGTGAGCCTTCAACCCAGATTTACTCAGCCGCGCCGCAACATCCTCAGCAGTTTTCTGAAGAGTGACGTACACGATCGTAGGTCCGGTGGGATTCGACTTCAATTCGTTCAACAGATATTTATCGCGTTCAGAAGCGGTCACAGCTGTGGTGCGAATCGTCAAATTATCGCGGTAGAAATCGGTGCGAACTGCGTTCTCCGGTTCGATATCGAGTGAGGAACAGATATCGACCAAGACTTGCGACGTCGCGGTCGCCGTTAGAGCCAGAACGCACCTCGCTTTGCACAACTTAATAAACGATGCCAACTTCAAATAATCGGGACGGAAGTTATGTCCCCATTCCGATATACAGTGAGCTTCATCGATCGCAAACAGGGAGACATTCGCCTGCATAATCAATTCGCGAAACCGTTCGTTATTAAATCGCTCCGGGGAAACATAGAGCAAACGCAGTGAACCGTCTCGAACGCTATTTACAACGCTTATGTACTCCTCCAGATCCAGCGAAGAGTCTAACCGCGCCGCCTTGATGTTGCGTGCGGTAAGCGCGTCGATTTGATCCTTCATCAATGCGATCAAAGGCGAGACGACCAGAGTTAGACCGGGCAGTTCGAGAGCTGGAAGTTGATAACAAAGCGACTTCCCGCCCCCAGTCGGAAAGACTGCCGCAGCCGACACGCCGCGCAACAACCTCTCTACCACTTCGCGTTGTCCTTCGCGAAATTCGCTGAATCCGAATGCCTCGCTGAGTTTGTCTTCTAGTGTCGCGGTCATGGATACCGTCCTTGCCTCTAAATGTAGAACCTCTATTTATAGACTATCCGCCGCGCAAGCGGCTGCCTCGAGCGCAATTATTAGAAAGGCTCTACCCTTACAAGAACCCATTTGCACGAAAGTGTTACATTCTTTTTTCGCATTTCTTCATTCGATCGCGTTATTCCCACAAATCCAACGACTATCACTCCGCCGACTAGTAAATCGCGATTGCCTTTGCCGCTTGGCCAAAACATAATGACCGACTGATATGTCCCATCATCCTTAGCCTCAGCGTGAATATGTCGTTAACACGCCTCTCAACGGCCGCCATTGCCATGGCGCTGCTTTCCAATCCGATAGCTGCGCGAGCAGAATCCGAGCCAAACGAACAGGAATCGCTTGTCGAAAGGGATACGTTTTTCGAAAAACGCATTCGGCCCGTACTCGTCGAACAATGCTTTAAGTGTCACTCCAAAGGTTCTAAGAAAACCGCAGGAGGACTGCGACTCGACTCGCGGCAAGCAATGATACGAGGCGGCGATTCGGGCCCGGCAATCGTCGCGAAGAATATTGAAGGTAGCTTGTTAGTCCAAGTCGTTCACTACAAACCCGACGAAGTTCAGATGCCTCCCAAAGGCAAACTTCCAGCCAAAGTACATGCAACCATCCTCCACCTGATGGGGATAAACCACAAACGACTTACCTATCGCTATAGCGGCCGCGATTTCCGACTCACCGATGTCCACGGCGAAGTCGTAAGAGAAATCATCGCTTGAGCGCCTTCGCGATAACTGTCTTCCAAAGTTGTTTGTGAATTCGTCCAATGATCCGCTGCGACACGTCGATGATTGGGATGACTACTTGACGATCACGACCGTGAAATGCTGAAGTGGGTTCTACAATTCAATCAATACGACCTCTATTCCAAGTCTCCTACCCAACCTAATT
>JBLHLE010000953.1:0-3695 GCA_047620805.1 Pirellulaceae bacterium | reverse complement strand
CGGTCGTGCAAAGGACAGTATCGAAGCCATCCGCTACTACGAACTGCTGGACCTGTCAAAACTAGATGATGGAAAATACACTGCTCAAAGCCCAGGATACAGCGGGCCGATTGAAGTTGAAGTCACGGTCGCCAACAAACGAATCAGCGACGTAAAGGTCACCAAGCATCGAGAGAAACAATTTTATTCAGCGCTAACCGACACCACTTCGCAGATCATTCAGAAGCAAGGAGTCAAAGGTGTCGACACGACCAGTCGCGCGACAATTACATCTGCCGCGATAGTAAACGCCTCGGCAAGAGCACTGGCGAAATAGTCCAAGCAAATGAACGAAATCGCGATCAAATGAATACGCGATCTATTACAGAAGATTGGTATGAAAGCTAGACTGCTCGGTGTTGGAATCGCACTGCTGGGACTCGCCTGCCTGTTTGCTCGGCCCCTACAAGTTGACGGCATTGAGCAACACTGGACGATCTCGTCGCTGTGGTTTGCGACAGCTGGCGCGAGCCTTCTCGCGTTGGGCGTTTTGCTAGTGACTTCGGCTTCGACCAACGCGACAACGGCCTTGCTACGTCTCGATCACTTTCTCCGTTTCCTACGAAAGCCCAAGAAGGGCACGGCGCCCCCCTCCCCTTCCTGGTCTCACCTCCTGCTCGCCAGAATACTGCCGCGCGATTGGCTATCCGATAAGACGACGGGCAAGCCAGGTGCCATCCGTAAATTATTCAAACGAGTCGGAGTTTCGCTGCTCTCCGCTCCGGCGCGAAGAATTGTGCAAGCGATATGTTTCGCGATCTTTCTCATCCTGTTTCACTACGTTTGCTGGCCCTACTCCGCCAAACCCGTTGCGGACGCTCAGCAGTCGCCCGAATGGCAACTACAGCGTCTCGATCAAGAGACGGGGACAGTTACTCTTCAATCTGTCCACGCGACTCAGTTCAGCAACACGACCTCGTGGCTCAACGACCAGCAAAATGTCCACATCCTCGATGCCTCGACAGATCCTCCAACTCATGCCGGTACGCTCAAGGTCAATCAACTGTCGGATGACTCAATCGAGTTGCTCGACGAAGAAGGCCTGACGTTAGAGACTTTTCTACTTAGCTCGGGCCCGTTCACAATCGCCGACCGCAATCCAGCTGATTGGCCTTCGCATTATACCGATGATCTGCAAGCGAAAGAGTTTCTACCTGCCGAAAGTTTCTTGGTAATCGATCCACTGGTCAGCCTTTCTACTGCCCTAGCTGCTCGTAGCTGGGTGTGGTCTTTGGGCAGCGCCGGCGCAATCCTCATTGCCTGCGTGCTCGTGCCACGAGGTTTCTGCGGTTACCTCTGCCCATTGGGAACATTGATCGATCTCTTCGATTGGTCGATTGGGAAACGCGTCAATATGTTTCGCGTCCCTGGGGATGGCTGGTGGGTCCATATCAAATACTATCTGCTGCTGGCAACTCTGATCTGCTCCTTCGCTGGCATCTTGGTTTCTGGCTACGTCGCAGCCATCCCCGTGATCACGCGAGGACTCTTGTTCATTACCGCCCCACTGCAAACCGGTGCTATGCGAGGTTGGCATCAGGTACCGGCAATGAACGTGGGACATATTGTTTCGCTTTTGCTATTCGCCACCGTCTTCGGTCTCGGATTCCTGCGACCGCGATTCTGGTGCAAGTACGTCTGTCCTAGCGGGGCAGTTTTTTCCTTGGGAAACCTTTTTCGACTAACTGAACGCAAAGTCGAAAGTACTTGTATCAACTGCAACAAGTGCGTGGAAGTCTGTCCGTTCGACGCCATCAAGCCCGACTTTACGACGCGCACTTCCGATTGCACGATGTGCCAAACTTGCGGCGGAGTGTGCCCAACTCAGGCGATCAAATTCGTGGACCGGGGCAACCTCGTGCAATTGAAAGTTGTCAACGATCCACCCACTAACGAAACGTCGCTGGGGCGGCGAGGTTTTCTTTCGCTGGTCACTGGATCTGCCGCCGCCGTCGCTGGAGCCGTGGGAATATCAGCTGCCACAAATACATTTGGGGCGAACCTAAGAGACGAGGACTCGCTTCCCGTTCGTCCTCCTGGAAGCGTCCCGGAGCAAGAATTTCTGCAAATGTGCATTCGCTGCGGCGAGTGTTACAAGGCGTGTCCAAACCACGTGCTGCAGCCACTGGGATTCGAACAAGGCCTCGAAGGACTTTGGACTCCTCAGGTGGTCGCCGATTGGGCAGGGTGCGCGTCGAGTTGTAACGCTTGCGGACAGGTGTGCCCGACTGGAGCGATTCGAGCGCTGCCGCTCGTGGAAAAGAAGGTCGCCCGCATGGGGCTGGCAATCGTCAATCAAACTACATGCCTACCTCTGGCTAACAAAGAGGCCTGTCAGCTGTGCGTCGATGAATGCCAGGCTGCCGGATACGACGCAATCGAATTTATGCAAGTTCACACCAGTGTGGATGACGATGGGCTGCCGCTCGAAGGTACTGGTTTTCTCGCACCTGTGGTGCTGGACGACAAATGCGTCGGCTGCGGACTATGCCAAACTCGCTGTTTCAACATCAACGTCAAAGACCGACATGTGCTCGATGTTTCGGCCATCATCATCAAGGCAGGAACCGGCAAAGAAGACCGCTTAATGGACGGGTCATACTCGCAGTTGCGACATCGAGAACGAGAGTCGCGTGCACAAGAGTCGCGCGCACAAGAGCGTCGCAAGCAGCGACCACAAAGTCCTAACGACAACCCGCTAAACATTGACGAACCTGAAGACTCAAACCCGTTCGGAGTCGATAGCCCTTTCTAGTCGATAGCCCTTTCTAGTAGTCGCGAATGACGGATTCTTGAATCGGCCTTGGGGCTAACTGTTCCTGGTCCCCCGACGTGTCAATGCCGCGAAAGTCGGTTCAAAACCGTTGCTAACACAGCGGCATTCACGTGTCGCGGGGACCCGGATTTTCAGCTCGCTACTTCACTGCAACTCACAACCTCTTTGCAGTTCAGTTACTTTGCAGACTTATAGCCCTCAAAGGCTTTTGCGATGCCTGCTTCTTCGGTGGTTCCTTTGTGAATCAATACGCGGTAACGCATCGTCATCGTCTCACCGGACTCGATCGTATGCGAGCCGTCGTTGCCCTTGCCTTTAAAGTAGCTGAGACCAAAGGGATTGGCGGCAAATAGTCCGTAGGTGCGAACATGCCAGTGCGAAGGATAGCGAAAACTGCTGGGATGGGTCAGCATGGCGATACCTAATGTCTCACCGTCGACGGGTCCAGTGTAGTCGACCCACTCAGCTTGCTTACCCCAGGCGTCAGTGTCGGTATCGCCCCGACTGGTGACGATCTTACCGCCGAGTTTCGAATCGACTTTCATCGTGCCCGCCGTGCGAACTCCGAAGCAGCCTTCTTTTGTGTCGCCGAATTTCACGTCGCCATCGCTCGCGATAATCGTGATTTTGAAGTCGATCCAACGAGAATCATTGCCGGTTCCAAACTCCATGCGACGTTTGTCCTGGCAGACGCGTTTATTGTCTGGGCCAATCCAGTCCGCTGTCGTTTCGATTACGGCTGAATCTCCCGATTCGACTTTGCCATATCCGGTGTGGACAATATTGCCATGTGCGTCGTTCTCATGCCAGAAACTTATCCCATTCACATCGCCATGAGTAAACCACAACGAGCGGTGATGAATGTGGTCGCTCTTCTCGG
>JBLHLE010000952.1:0-3702 GCA_047620805.1 Pirellulaceae bacterium | reverse complement strand
AAAAGATGACAAGGAAGAAAAGTGCAAAAGGGATTGCTGCCCCTGCAGCAATCCCTTTTGGTGTTCCCTGAGCACCAGCGGAGCGAAAACTCCAGCTGGCGCTCAGTACTAAGTCCCACCGTGAAGCGCTCATTGAAGTGATCGACCCAGTAATCACTAACTCAATAAGCTGTATGCTCCGACCCAGGAGGGAGGGTTGCAATCAGTTCCCGCAAACTGATTACAAACGGCGAGACTTCCATTTACGCATTAATTTCTTTGTGTAGTTTCTGGCTCCGATTCAGTGGCTGACTCGAACCCAACGGCTTGTACTAGGGGTGTAGCCCAGCGACGTTGAATTTGTTCTCTAACGAAGCGGAACGGGTGAGTTGGATTCCCCTTCATTAGTACAACGTCCCCTTTTAGCGTCTGCTCTTGGAGGACGGCGTCTACTTCATCTTGTGTTTCGCAGGCGAAAACATTCGTGGCCGGCATGCCGGCTTGGAGGGCGGCCTTAGCGACAGTGCGGCCTTGCTCACCACATGTCACTAGCAATTCTGCTCCGCAGGACGAAACGACGGTGTCTCCTATTTGCTTGTGCAGTTGTCTCGAAAAATCTCCAAGTCCTTGCATTTCGCCAAAAACCACGACTCGCCTTCCAGGAAAATCAAAATCGCGAAGTAGACCAAAGGCCGCCTCCGCCGTTTCTGGGCAGTTGCGAGTGTTGTCTTCAATCACAACTACACCATCCAGTTGGTGGACGTCTATCTTTGAGGTTGGACGGCACTCGCACAGCGAAGTGCGGATATCGTTCGTCTCGATTCCAAACTCTTTTGCCACAGCAATCGCCGCCAATGCAGGTGTCAGTAAGTGTCGACCCCACACTGGCAACTCAAACTTCACTCCGTCGTGTCGAAACGAAAGTTTTTCGGAGCAACAGGAAACGTCGTCTGCAACGATATCGCATGTGCTGCTGCGGCCAAAAGTCACCACGCGATGTTCTAATTCCCGTGCCAACTTCACTAGCCTCGAATCGTCGCCATTAACTACAGAAACTCCGTCATCAGGTAAAGCCCGATTTGGCTCAAAATTTGATTGAGCCAAAGTTTCTCGGTCGCCGAATCCATCGAGGTGGACATCGGCGAGGCAGGTGATAACCGCAATGTGTGGAGAGCACAAGTGCGAAAGTGAATCGATTTGGCCGGGAGCTTCTCCTGCGATTTCAATCACGCAATATTCATCGTTCGACTCCACTTCCAGTAGGCTTAGAGGGACGCCTATTGCATCGCTTCTATTTCCTGTGGTAACGGCGCCTCGTCGATGTTGAGCGAGTACTTCGGTAATCATTTGTCTGGTCAGTGACTTTCCAAGACTGCCGGTGATTGCTATCAGTCGACCATTGAATTGGCAACGACTCCATCGAGCTAGTTGCCAAAGCGCCCAGCGTGTGTCTTCGACAACCAGCGAAAATTTTCCCGCCCATGGTTCCAATTGGCGACCACAAACGACTGCGCCAGCGGCTCCGCGAGCAAACGCTTCCTCCGCGAAACGCGACCCGTCGTGTGTACGGCCGCTGAGGCCCCAAAAAACGTCGCCCGGTTCTACTAGGCGACTGTCGGCGCGGATTCGCGCAATAGGCTCCAAGTCGCCACCAATTGGAGGCATCGAGCCGACGGACAGTTGCCCGGCTGTTACTTGTGCGAGTTCGCGAATACAGAGATTTCTCATTTTTCAATCACCATCGCGGGACGAGGACGAATTGAACCAAACGGGTGCAGTTCCAGGGGTGTGCTTTCACCAAGCGTTTACCCAAATGGCGACGCGGAAAACGGGATTGTTGCTGGATGATTTGAGGGGGCATTGTATAGCCACTGGCGAACGCTCTCTCGATCGTCGAATTCCAATGATTTACTGCCGAGCAGTTGCCAATTTTCATCGCCCTTGCCTGCGATCAACACACTATCGCCCGGTCTTGCTTGCGCGAGTGCCCAGTCGATCGCTTCCAAGCGATTGGGGATCATGCGAGCGGTTTTCGCCTTGGCATAGCCGTCGATGATGTCGTGGGCGATCTTCTTCGGTTCTTGATATCCAGGGTTGTTGCTAGTGATCACAGAGACGTCGGAGTTGCGTTCCGCCGATCTGCCAAGGAGCGGGCGAATAGCAGTGTCGCCTTCTTCGCCACTACCGTAAACGCAGATGACTCGACCTCGCGTCGCCTGCCGAATTGCGCGCAACGCACAAGTCAAAGTATCGGGAGTATTGGCGACGTCGACGAACGCGGAAAAATCTTGTCCACACTCGATGCGTTCCAGCCTTCCGGGAATCGTCTGCAAGTTCTCGATACCTCGCGCGATGTCCATCAAGTCGAGCCCCAGGACGAGGCCTGCGGATGCGACGGCTAGGCAATTGTAAATGTGTTGGTCGCCGATAATCCGAGTTTGGATGGGAACCGAGTCCTGTCCAGCACGCAATAGGAAAGTTTGTTCGCTCGTCTGGCGATCCAATACTGTTGCCATGATTTCGCCAGCGTTTCTCATGCCGTAAGTGATGGCCGGACAGCTGGCCTTGCTAATCAATTTTCGAGTGCCGGGGTCGTCGGCATTGAAAACTGCAAAGCCATCGCCTTTGAGTTGATCGAGGAGCAGCTGCTTCGCTCGGCGGTAATTCAACACCGAACCGTGAAAATCGATATGGTCGCTGCGTAACGTAGTGAAAATCGCGGCGTCTAATTCGACTCCCGATAATCGGCGTTCCGCCAACGCTTCACTGGACGCTTCGATGACCGCAGACTTACAGCCATTGGCCCACGTTCGCGTCATCCAATCGGCCATGGTCGGAACGGAAGGAATTCGCGCTGCGGGTTTAGCACTTTCGATGCCGTCGCAATAGCCCACCGACGTGGTATAGCCAACGGAATCACCAGCCGCCTTCAGGACGGAAGCCATTAGCAACGACGTTACGGTCTTGCCGTTGGTACCTGTCACTCCAACGACTCGCATGCGACGCGTGGGGTTCCCAGTTAGGGTGTGGCAGATCTTGCCGTAAGCTTGACGAGAATCTTCCACGAGCAAGCTGGGCACTTGCAAAGGTAAGAATCGCTCCGCCACTACGGCGATTGCACCGTTTTCCACAGCGAGTTGCACTTCCTCGTGCCCGTCTTCGTTGGCACTCAGAATCGCCACAAAGATGTCACCCGGCTGACATTCCTTTGCTACGCCACAGCAACCTGTAACGCGAATGTTACCGTCTCCGATCAAACGAGCTTCCGAGAGCAACTCTCGGACAGCTACACCGGCTCGACTATTTAGAACCTGTTGCATGGTTGGGCCTCCTTGCCGACATGCCTAGCGTGTACTTTTTACTGCCTTATTCCATGTCAGAGGCACTCCTACTCTGAACATCGAGTCGCGAAACTCCGTCCATCCTGGACTTCGTATCGCAGTTGGCCACGTCCTTGCATGCGGAGAATTCTCAGCATTTCAGTTAACCTGTCAAGCTCGCTTTTTGCCGCAGGCGCCAGCAGTTATGTGCTAGCGAGTAAGTCCGCCGGCCAAATCGAAACGAAAGGAGAACGCCGGCGAATCGCCACAAAAGATGGGAATTCAAAGTGAATACGTGACACTTGAGGTGGACAGCGGCAACCGCTTGCGGCGACAATGTCCAACTTGGCCGCCCCGGTTTTTCTCACCCAGCTCTTCCACACGCAGCTCTTCCACACGCAGC
>JBLHLE010000951.1:0-3703 GCA_047620805.1 Pirellulaceae bacterium | reverse complement strand
CGGCAACAGGTGTTGGAAGCGATCGAAAGAATAGCCAAAGCAGCGGCAATGTCCGCTCGAGCGGACGAACCTATCATCAAAGTAGATGAAAATTTTACGCCTTCGTTATTCAACGACGAGAAGCTAACCGCCGAAACGGTCTCGATGTTTCACGACGTGCTCGGCAACGAATTCGTACACGAGCGACCGATGAGTCTGGGCGGTGAAGACTTTAGTCGCTTCATCCGCGCTGGCGTGCCGGGGTTCTACTACTTCGTTGGTTCCGCGCCGCCGGAACGCGTCGCCGCAGCCCACAAAGGGGGCGAGCAACTCACGAAGACTCACACAGACAAATACTTTCCCATACCAGAGCCAACCATCAAGACCGGCGTGCTGACAATGACAGCGGCCGTGTTAAGAATTGTTGGCAAGAAATAATGCCATCGCGTGTGCTAAGAATTTAAAGGAGAAAACATGTCGCGTTCCGATTGTATTCGGCCAACGCTGTGCGCTCGATCGAATCGGGCCAGCATATTATCTTTTGCGAAATTATCTTTCGCGGTAGTTTCGATTGCCGCGTTCAGCGTCGCCACGGCCGAAGAACCGCGTTCTCACCCGCCGTTGCGGCCTTTGCCACAAGCATCCGATCGCGCGATGGGGCCGGGCCCCGCTTTCTATGTAATTGGGGAACAGGGAAGTGACGAAAACGACGGGGCGTCGGCTTCGCCGTGGAAGTCGGTCGCGCATGCGCTTGGCCAGATCAGCGGCGGGGACACGCTCTACCTGCGAGGTGGCACGTATTACGAACACGTTTATTGCAGCGTTGCCGGCACGGCGGATCAGCCGATTACGATCCGCGCCTATCCCGGAGAATTGGCGATCATTGACGGAGGGATCCGCGAGTTTTTCGAGTCGCCGGAAACGGCCTGGGAGCCTTACGCCGCAGGCTCAGCGGGGGAGTATCGTTCAAAAGGTACCTTTAAAAACCTCCGCAATATTCACGGACGTTTTGGCGATTCGATGGTCGGCTTGCAAGTTTATTACCACAGCGAAGATCTGCGAGGCGAACGATACGTCGGACCCGGCATCTGGTACAACCGAGTCAGCGGGCACATCCACGCTCGTCTAGCGCATTACGCAACCGAGGGACTCGTCCGCGCTCGCACACCACTGACCCTAAAGTATCTCCCTCATCGCCTTCACACATTGGAAAGCTACCGAGGCGAAACCGATCCACGCAAATTGCCGCTCATCATCGCGGCCTTTAACTCGATACCGTTACTGGTCGATCGAGCTCAGCACGTTCGCTTCGAGGACTTAGTAATTCGCGGTGGCGGTTACGATGCAGTCGATCTTCGGCATGGTGAACACATCGCCTTCGACAACGTCACAATTTACGCAGCTGCCTATGGTCTGAGAGCGAGGAATACTGGCCCGCTGAAACTGCACAACTCGGCGATCTACGGAAGCGTGCCCCCCTGGAGCACGCGCGGGGAAACATCTTTAAGAGAACGGCCGTGGGAATCAAAGGGCGAAAATCTAACGCGGCTAAATACTCACGCGTTGATTATCCCAGCAGCAGGCGACGAGTATTCAGTCTACTATTTTCCCTACAACCATCTGTGGGAAATTTCTTACTGCGAGTTCGCCGACGCCCACGACGGAGTCTACACCGGTGACGTCGATGGTTTGAATTTCCACCACAACTACCTTCATAATTTCCAAGACGATGGAGTCTACCTGTCGAGCTTTCGTAAACTTTACTATCCGCAGCATGGACCGAGAAAGTTCTATCAGAACGTGATCAGCGGGTGCATCATGTCGTTTGCATTCGGAGGTGACGCCAAACCGAGTACCGATGTCCATATCTTTCGCAACATCCTGGACGCTTCTGCTGTTGTCGCCGACCACGGCAGCCCGCCATGGGATGGAATTCGCTGGTATCACAATACGATTCTGGCCAACCCCAAAAACCTATTCTCGGTCCGACACTCGCAACCGGGTCAGACTTGGCAAGTCTTCAATAACCTCGTCTTGTTAGGTAAAGCCACGTCCGGGACGCCGCAAGAGGGCGCAGAGTGGGGCGGCAATTTTGCTGGCGATCCAAATTTCGCCAAGCCAGGAAATTTCCAGCTACCCAATGACTGCCCGGCCATCGACGCCGGCGTTCCACTGCCCAACGACTGGTTTGATCCGCTGAGAAAAAGTGAAGACGGAAAGCCAGAAGACGGAAAACCAGACGCCGGCGCCATCCCCGCTGGCAGCAAGGGCCTTCAAATCGGACGAAACGGCCGATTGTCATTTTAGAGAAGCGACAACGTGGCTCGCAAAGATGTGCCAAATGGCAACTCTAATTTCCCTTCTTGGTTCATCCACCAACTTTGATACAATGATCCGGACGACTTTTACGAGTTCGATCCTCTCGGAGCCATGTTGATGCGCGAAAACGATGGTATCCCACCTCGACCGATTCCGCGCCAACGACAATTGGACGAGGTAACTCCTCCGATACGCCGATTCCAAGAGCCTCCTCCACCGCTGCCCAGCGGCAGCCGCGGCGCGACGCCGCCCGCTTTGCCAGCACAACTCCACTTCGAAAAGATTTCAGTGCAGTTAGCTGCCTGCGCTGCAGACGCGTCTGAATCCAATCTCCACGTTGTCGATACCGATGACGACGAGAACGGCTGGGAGATCGGGCAAGATCTGTGGAAAGTGCCGATCTCGTCTCTTGCATCGCTACTGGTTAACCTCGTGGTGTTGATCACACTGGGGTTGTTGACGATTGTGGAATCGGAAGAACAAAATGTTCCAGTCTTGGAGCTTCTACAAGTCGACGTGACTTCGGAATCGGCCAGTGAACTGATGACAATGGATTTGCTCGAAACGGACGATCTCAACGCAGCGGCAATCGCGCGGACAAACCCAGACCCCGGCACGCAAATCGCCGAGTTGACGATCGACGACATCAATCCGAAACTCTTAGCATCGCTTGTGCGGTCGGAGATGGTCGACAAACCGCTCGCAGTAGAATCGCTCGAGTTTGCAGGCCAAGACGAGCAAGACCTGTTGGGAAAGATCACTCGCGGCGGACTTGGCGAGCCAAGGTTGGTGGTCGACAACTACAACGAAGTGCTCGATCGGATCACTCAAGAAATTCTAATGATGCTCGAAGAGCGGAAGTTGCTGGTAGTTTGGTGCTTTGACCAATCGGGTAGCATGAAGGATGACCAGCAGCAGATCCGCGACCGCCTAGACCGCGTCTATACGGAACTCGAGGAAAAGGAAACCACTCAACAACAGGCCTTGCTCAGCGCCGTCACAAGCTATGGCGAAGGCTTCATGATTAACACCGAGTCCGGACCGACCAGCAGCGTCCTGCAATTGCGAAATGCGATTGATACCATTCCGCAAGATCTCAGTGGCAAGGAATTGCTGTGTCAGGCGATCGGAAAAAGCATTGCGGCTCACCACCGCATCGCCGTTGCCGATGATCGGCAGATGGCAGTATTTGTCGTGACCGACGAATCGGGCGAGCCAGACGACAATTTCCAAAACACAGAAGCGGTTATCGCTCAAGCAAAGTCAATTGGTTGTCGGGTCTACTTCATTGGCCGCGAAGCCGTCTTTGGCTATCCGAAGACGCAGGCAAAATGGGTTCACCCAGAGACGCGCCGCGAATATTGGATGCCGATTGACCGGGGACCGGAAGGCGCTTTCATCGTGC
>JBLHLE010000950.1:0-3706 GCA_047620805.1 Pirellulaceae bacterium | reverse complement strand
CGCTTGTTCGGCAATGATCTGAGAACGCTGTAGTTTTCCAAGCTGCACAAAGCCGTAGATTACTTCGCGCTCATACAAGTGGCCAATGCGCTCTACTACCGCGTCACATCGAGAGAGCATGGCACCGAAAGAGCTACTGGTGAACTGTGAGCTGTGTTCGTAATACAAGTCGACGGTTCGATTCGTTTCCAGCATGCGATCGACGCACGGGACTTCGAAGTAGGCCAGAATCGGATGGCCGACAATCGACGCCGTGAACGACAGTTCCTGAAGAAATCCGAGTGGGTTGGATAAGTGTTCGAGAACATGCCGGCTAATGATAATGTCCGGCCGCAATTCCGCGATGTGTTTACTCGGTACGAATAATTCTCGCCGAAATGTCAATAGGTTGCTGCCGGTTTCCGCTCCGTGAGGATCGAATCCAAAGAACGTGCCTCCGCCGCAAATCTCGGCCAACCCGTGCAGAAAGCTACCGTCGCCGTGGCCGATTTCAACAACCTTTGGATGGGGAGGCAGCCATTGCCGTAGCTCTTGTTGGAGGTCGCGGATGACTTCGGACCAGTGGTACCCACGATTGAACATTAAGTTGGGTCGATCTCCGTACGGCACGTCCTTGTAGTCGAAGGTTTCATTGAAGATGTGCCCGCAATTCACACAGCAGACGAAGTTCAACTGCAACCGTTTCATTTGTTCGGCCGCGAGTCGAGATTCGGGCCAGGCCAAAGTTGCCAGGGGTTGTTTGGTCGATTCGAGAAGAGGTACGGCGATATGATGACCGCAGGCCGGGCAATTGGCTTGTCGAACTTCCACGTTCTCCAATGAATCGCTGATCATGAGGTCGCGTCCTTTCGACCAAGCTGTTCGCCAGTTGTTAACATAACGCGTGGTGTAACAGTCTTATTCGACGTTGCTAAAACTGAAAGTATACAAAAGGTTGGAAGCCTTGAGGATAGTAAACCAGTACGAGCAAGATCATGGTGAACAGCGCCAGCGGGGTTCGCAGCCGATCGTATTCCAATTCCAGCCATTCCTGGCGGCCCACCGCCGTCAGAATGTGAACAATAGCCATCAGGCCGATTGCCAACAGTGGGAACGGAGCCAATGCGTGGTACCCAGCTTCCGGCCAGAACATTTGTCGCAACATGAGCATTGCTTGAGTGAAGTCGGGCGAACGAAACAAGACCCAAGCGACCAGTACGACGACCATCGTTTGGGCCCACCCGAGTATCTGTAGGGGCGCCGCGATCCGCTTTTTGTCGATGTCGAACTTGAGAACCACGTAGCGCGTAATCGCCAACGCCACGCCATGCAGCAGGCCCCAGGCGACGAAAGTCCAGGCCGCTCCATGCCACAGACCGCCAAGTACCATCGTTAGCATCAAATTGATATAGGCTCGAGTTTCGCCTTTGCGGTTTCCACCCAACGGAATGTACAAGTAATCTCGCAACCAGCTCGACAGGGAGATGTGCCAGCGATGCCAGAACTTGTCGATGCGAGTGGCGATGTACGGCAAGTTGAAGTTCATCGGCAAGTCGTAACCGATAGACCGAGCAATCCCAATGGCCATATCAGAGTAGCCGGAGAAGTCGCAATAGATTTGCAGTGCGTAGGCTGCGACAGCGAGCCAAGTGGTGGAGCAGTCGAACGCGCCAGCGTTCCCGAAAACTTCGTCGACAAAAAGTGCGAGGTTGTCGGCGATGAGAACTTTCTTAAACAGGCCAATCGTGAATTGCCGAAATCCCAGGAAGCAGCAGTAGGTGGTGATTTTCCGGGGCGTTTCCAACTGATACAAAAAGTCCGAAGCTCGAACAATCGGACCTGCAACCAGTTGTGGAAAGAAGCTGACGAACAACGCAAAGTCGCGAAAGTTCGTACACGGTTTCAGCTTGCCGCGATAAACATCAATCGTGTAACTCAGAGTTTGGAACGTGTAAAACGAAATTCCAACTGGCAAGATGATCGACAGCGAACGCAAGTTCCAACCGAGAGGTCCGAGCATTTCGTTCATCGAGCCGACAAAGAATCCGTAGTACTTGAAAAATGCCAACGCCCCGAGATTGACGATCAAGCTGGTGACCAAGCAAGCCTTGCGAACTTTTTGGCTCTCGCTGCTGGTCATCACGCGACAAAGCACGTAGTCGATAACTGTGGACGTGGCAACGAGCGCCAGGAAACGATAATCCCAGTAGGCGTAGAAGTAGTAACTACCGATCAACAGCGCCGTCTTTTGCAAACTATGGCTACGAACCGTTAGTAGGAAGACAAACAGCGCAACGAAAAATATGACGAATTCAATTTGCGTGAATAACATGCGGGTTGTCCCTTAAATACTCGACGATCACCTGGGCTGCCGTTTGGTGTCCGAGCTCATTTAGGTGCCCGGTCCAGGGATTGCTATTGGCGAATCCGCGGGGGAAAGCGCGCTGTTTGTGCGCTACTCGAATTAGTGCATGACCCAGATTGATAAACGGTACGTCTTTTTCCGTGCAGATCCGAGCGAACGACTTGGCCAGATCCGAGTTGGGATCTTGCGTCGCCAGTTCTCCGTTATCGAGTCCGGGCACTGCTGCGATGTATACGAAGATGATGGGCTTCGTTGTTTGCTCTTTGAGGTTGTCGATCACGAAGCGATAGCTCGCTGCAAATTTTTCAACGCGTTGCTGAGGCGACTCTACGGCCGTTTCATCGACCGCTCTTCTAGAGACCGGGCCGACTGCAAAACGTAGGTCGGGTCGAGTCGAAAACCGCTTCAGTAGATGCCAGACAAAGTAAAACTTCGAATCCACGGTCAGCTTTTTGATGTTCTCGTGCTGCGGCGTCCAGTCGGATGGAACGAATTGGAGTTCTCCGTCCCGTTCGACCAATTGCGCTTCGCGGCGACTCTTGTTGGGCTCGAAATCGCTGTCCAAATCGGAAACGAAAATGATGTGCGCCCGCAGGTCCTGCGACATTCGCTCGTAGTGAGGAATCTGGTAGTAGATATCTGCCATGCTCCAACCACCCGTACCGACTCCGACTGCCTTCAGTGGCGTTTTGGGGACGTTCCAAGTGCGATTGAATACGGCGGGAGCCTTGACGTCATTGGGAACTTGCAGAGCCGTGATATACGAATCGCCCCAAAAAATGACCGTCGGTTCTTCGACTTCTGTAAAGTCGGGGAATGTGGCACAGCCGTACTTGCCCATTGAGGTGGTGGCGATCCCCTCTTCGAAGAACTGGTACTCGCCGGGTTGAACAACGAATCGTTGTACCTCGTCATTCCACTCGTAACGCAGCGGTTTTGAACTCAGTTGACTCGTGATGCCCGCTGTCAGGAATACCGCGAGGACGGCGCCGATCGACCAAACGGCAACGAGTTTGCCGACGCTCAGCCGCGTCTTCTCGAGTTGACCATCAGCACCGGGTTCGACCGAGAAACACCCGGATTCGACCGCTACGATTGTCGGTTGGACCGTTTGCGGTATCGATTGAGATTTCGGTTCGTTGCTCATCCTGGACTCGCCCCATAGCGTTCAAAACAGCTGGATTTGACGAGAAAGGATAGGTCGTGCGAACGTGCAAAAAGTCACGGCGCGCGGATTCTCACGCTATTCCTTTCGGTCCGCGGATCGTGCAGGTAGGGTCAGTCGCATTGTGTGGGAAGTAAAAGCAGGGTGACTCAGGCCAATCAGACCAACTAGACCAATCAGACCGATTGCGACGCTAT
>JBLHLE010000949.1:0-3719 GCA_047620805.1 Pirellulaceae bacterium | reverse complement strand
CGCTGGTAACTCGCGTCGGTGGCATGGGTGGCCCCGCGTCGTTGATGTTGACGATGGGCGGTGTCGGACGAGTGATCATAGCGCATGGTGGCGAGATGATTTCACCGGATCTCAATCGCCAGGTCTTGGGTTGCGAAGCCGTCTTGGGCAAACCAAGAGCTCCACATTTCGGCGACTACCTGCGAACGATGAATCGATTCGTTGAAGTTGAGTCCATCGAACACGAGCCCGCTGATGAAGAAGCTCGGGAACTGGCGGCGCGATGCGACATTATCCTCTCCTGCCCTCCGACATTTGAGGAACGCTTGCGACTCAATCGCATGTCAGTCGAAGCGGGAATCCCATTTATCGACGCCGCTCAGTGGGGAATGACCGGCACGTTGATCGTTTGTCGACCCGGCGAGACAGCGTGTTTGCAGTGTGTTTATCCGACGCCGCCCCCTTTCGAAGAGTTCTTCCCCGTCGTCGGCGCCATTTCATCGGCCATCGGGTCGCTGGCAGCTTTGGAAGCGATCAAGATTCTGTCGCAGACCGGCAAGCCCATGTGGAATAAGCTGTACACTTACGATGGATTCCGCGGTCGAACCACCACAGTTGAGTTGACTCGAAACCCGGATTGTCTCTGTTGCGGCTCGTTAGGCTAGTTGCGTGTTGCGGAGAGGCGATTCACCAAGCGTGTCATTGAGTGAGCAAAAGCCATGAAAATACAAGTTGTCGTCACCGGACGAAGTTACCATTTGGCCGACGATATTCCTGAGGAAATCGAATTGGCCGCTGACGCCACGCTGAATACCGCAATCTCAGATATCAACAGCCGGCTCGGCGATCAACCGCTCCCCGACTCCTGTCTGCTGGCGGTCGGCGGAAAGCATATGGGAACGATTGCCCAGCACGCTGACGTGGCACTTCGCGACGGCGATGAAATTGTACTGATTGCGCCTGTGGCCGGTGGCTAGCTTGCCAACACGCGATAGTGCATGACTTAGAGTCCGCGGTTCAAAAAATGGCTGCCAGGGCTACACTTCTGAGCCGGCGTCGATCCGGTCGAGTTCAATGACACGTTTGGCGTAGCCCGCAGATTTGTCGTCGTGAGTGACGAGAACAATGGTGCCGCCTGAATCGTGGTATTGCCGCAAGTGCTCCATGATGATGTCTGCGTTCTGGGGATCGAGATTCCCGGTCGGCTCGTCAGCGAGGATGATCCGTGGGTTATTGAGAAAAGCGCGGGCCATCGCCGTCCTTTGACGTTCACCTGCACTCAGTTCTCCAGGGCAATGACCGAGTCGGTCGACGAGGCCGAATTGATGTAGCAATTCTTCGGCCCTAGTGCGCACCATAGGCGTGTTGGCAGGAGCAGCCGTCAAAACGTTTTGCATGACATTGAGGTAGGGAAGCAAGTGGAACATCTGGAAGACGAAGCCGATATTCTTAGCCCGGAAACTGGCTCGTTCGGCGGAAGACATTCCCGAGACGGCTAGTCCATCTACCTCGACGACGCCTTCGGTTGGAAGAGCCAAGCCTCCGATCAAGCCGAGCAAAGTGGATTTGCCACAGCCGCTCGCACCACGAATAGCAACGAAATCAACCGAGTCGATCGTGAGCGAAAGATTGTCTAACGCTCGGACTTCGCCACGGGCTGTCGAAAAGACTTTGCTTACATTGTTGAGAGAAATCATGATCGGAGTTGTTTATCCTAGATGCCGCTGCCACGGGATATGAAGAAAGTGGCTGCCATTAGCAACAGTAACGCGACGCCCACACCCGTACCGATAATGACTACCGAACTAATCGAACCCGATTCTCTAGCTTGGCCAGAGTTAGCGGTCGTGGAGTTAGGGGAAGATTTGGCGATTGCAACTTGGTCGGCAGGTGGTTCGTTCTGCACGGACTCAGTTAGGTTTGGTGGGGGGGATTCACCAGTGCGGCGAGGATCTTCGCTGGGCTCAGCATTTCCCGAGTCAGCATTTCCCGAGTCGGCGACTTGAGTTTTGGGTGTTGTGAGGGGTTCGGCCGGAGGGTCGCTGCCAACGGATTCCGGATCGTTAGTTGCGCTAACGTCGGTACTCTTGGGCGGTGCGATGACGTCGGAGTCACTGGTGGGAATCAAAAGGTTGGGGAAGAAATCTTCGGTCTCGAATTTGAATTCGTTCCCTTCTTCGGCGCCGAATCTGGCGGCGACTTTCTCGGCGGACGTATCCCAATCGTGTCGCATGAGCAGATCGATGCCGGGGTTTTGTTCTTTGACGGTACAGGAGCAAGCGCCGGTCAGAAAGGAAACGGCGTAGTCGGTAATGGTGTCTGCGTTGATGCCTTTATCCAAAAACGCTGGCAGCGCGCGGCCTCTGCCGTAGACCGGAAAGACCATGGGGGAGTCGAATTCGTATAGATCGGACTCGGTGGCCATCAGCATTCTCACTAGCCATTTTTCAGTGGGGTCGGTGCGGTCGATTTCAAGCATGCTGACGGTGTGACCGACGGCAGCTTCTTCTGTGTGCGGCTGCTGACCCGGCTGCAGTTTCTTGGGCGGGGCGCTGTAGAGTTCCGTCTTGCCAGCGTTGATATCGTTGACTAGTTTCAAAACGATCTTTACGGCCACGTCCGTTGTTTCCCGATTGACAGACTCTATAGCGTCAACCCCTTCACCTGACTTGCTGATTCCGCTCAACAGGACTAAGACGCAGGCATCGCCACTGGTAATCTGTTCAATGATTTTTCGCCGTCCTACCGAATCTGACATCGCAGCGACGTCGGCGGGTGTGATCGGACCCGCGTAGACCTTCAGTCCTTGCGGTGAGAAGAGCATGTAACGCGGCACAGTCTGATCGGCAGTGGCCTTGAATTGGTCTCGAACGTCCGCGGGTACAGAATCGAGAGCTTTCTCTTCCGAGGTGTCGACGGAGTAGAACAGCAAGTTTGAAGGCCGCTTGACGTCGTTGTTCAAAACGTCAATGGCCTCCGAAACTGCTTGCTGATCAGCGGTGAGTTCACCTTCGTGGAACAGGTAGAGTTCGTAGGGTGCGGGCTGCCACTTGTACATCGCATAGCGATACACTGGTGTGTCGCAGGCCATCGAAATGACGGGACAAACTAATGTCACCACAAGTCCCAATAACAATGCCAATACCAATGATTGCCCGAAAGTGCGCCGCAACATACTGATTCTCCAGTCGAGTGAATTCGTCAGTGAGTCGTTACTCGTCGGTGATTATCACTTTGTCCATTGTATCACCTTGAGCGATCGAGTCGACGATATCTTGTCCTTCGAGGACTTTACCGAATACGGAGTGTCGGTCGTTCAGGTGTGGGGTGGCAACGTGGGTAATGAAGAACTGGGAACCGTTGGTATTGGGTCCGGAATTCGCCATCGAGAGGACGCCGGGGCCGTCGTGCCGCAATTCGGGATCGAATTCGTCCTCGAATTTGTAACCTGCATCGCCAGTACCAGTTCCCGTTGGGCAACCGCCTTGGATCATAAAATCGGCGATTACACGGTGGAATTTGAGCCCGTTGTAGAATCCGTCAGTGGCGAGTTTAACGAAATTGCCAACAGTTTTAGGCACTTTATCCTCGAACAGTTCGATTCGGATGTTACCTTTGGGTGTTTCAAATGTTGCGACTTTCATTTGTTCAATCATTCCTTTGTGGGGCGGAGATAAGTTTCGGCCACTTGCGTCGTATGATCGTCCCCGGGTATCGATACTGGTGGCGCTGATTTTGGG
>JBLHLE010000948.1:0-3726 GCA_047620805.1 Pirellulaceae bacterium | reverse complement strand
AGCTGCCAGATTGTATCGTTCGGGGTTGCCAGCGATTGGCGGGGCGAAGATATAAGTATGGTGCATCATGTCGTTGTCAGTGGTCGAGAACGAGATGTGTCCAGACAGCCCCTGCACGGCACCAAAACCCTGGTTTTCCAAAATCTTCAGCAGGTCTTGACCACGTTTGCGGCGTCCGCCACTTGAGGCGCGAGCGGCTTGGGTGTAGCCGAAAGGTTCTACGAACCACCGAATGTGCGGTTCGGTTTTCGCATTCTGGTCGCAGTGGCCCATCGAGAACGAAAATGCGCCGTCGTCAGCCAGAGATTTATCATCGGCGACGTCAAAGCGATTCAGTATCGAAATGGCCGTCGACTTGTGATCGACGGCGACTAGTTGTTGTTGATTAATAAAATAGTGAGCCGTGTGGCCGTGGAGCTCGCCCCGCTTGGCTGGTATATCAAAAGATACGAGTGCCACGCCGTTAAGTTGCTCAGAGCTTCGCTTCGCCCCTTCTGCGATCAAGTTGGCACTGATCTTTTGGAGCAGTTTCTCGGCTTTATCGACTTTGCCTGTCACATCGACTAGCAAGGCCAACCCGTGGGCATGAGGATCGCCATTGGGTTGAACTAAGGCGATGCAAACTTCGCCGCCGTACACATCCGCGATATCTGCCAGAGTGATTTTGAGCCGACCAGTAGTGTCGCTCATTTTCTCATGGAGCTGACGTTTCAGATCTTCGCCAAAGGGCTTCATCAACGGATCATTCACCATCCGTCCGATCTGAGTCTCGTTGAACTTGTCCCGCAGAGCGTCGACATTGGGGATCGAAACGTACCCCTTGGTGTCGATGGGAAGCAAATTGCGAGCAGGTTTCGCAGCCCAACTCGTTTGAGGAGCTAGAAGAATCAAAATCGCGATAAAAGTGGAAAACAGGACATGCTTCGCCACAACAATTTCCTTATGGGAGTGCTGCCGAATGAAGGGCAGAATGTTGGTTGAGTCGGGGAAGTAGGCTGGGAGGGTTCTTCTTGTATCGGCAGTTCAGGCGACCAACACAAACTCGACAAGCGATTCTCGTCGTAAATTAGAGAGAATTCCCGTCCGTTTATGGTTCAAATGATACCGATTGTGAACGGCAAGTAAAAGCTGGTAAAGTTAACCAGTTGGGTCGAGCTTGCCGAATCGGAGCAGCATTTCGGCTGTAACCCGTTGGGGTTGCGACATTTAGTCTACTGGATTTGGCGACGAATCATACCTGCTTGATCAATGGCAGTTTGAAGATACCCCGTCCATCTTTTGCAACACTACCGCCAGATGGCCCATCGACAGTTCTACATGTGATGTTCATAATCTGAACCAACGACGCGGATATTAAGGAACGCAACGTATTTGGTTACGAGTGGATCTTTCCCGCTGTCGCTTTGACAGTTCATCCTGTCAAGATTCAGTTGGCCCGTCTAGCCTGAGGCTGTGCACGGCAATTGATCTTCATTAGCCCGGAGAAAGACGAGTGTTTTTAGCCTTTGGCGAAATCATGATGCGAGTGATGCCCCCGGATCGTCGTAGATGGCGCCAGTCTCTACCCGGCCGCGTCGACGTTACATGGGGCGGTGGTGAGGCGAATGTTTGCGCATCGCTGGCTCTGTTTGGCCACGACGTCCGTTACATGACTTCTCTGCCCCGGCATCCGATTTCCGAGTCGCTGGTCGCCTCGCTGAGGTCGCTTTCAATTGACACTAGTCCAATCAACTGGCGCGACGAAAGTCGCTTGGGCATATATTTCGTCGAAGCGGGAGCAAACCAACGAGGTTCCAACGTCATTTACGATCGCCAATTCAGTGCGATAAGCGAAGCCTCGGAAGATGAATATGACTTTGACAAGGCGCTGGACGGAGTAACATGGTTGCATTTGACCGGCATTACTCCAGCAATCAGTGAGAACGCCTGCAATGTCAATCTATCGCTCGCCAAAGCCGCCAAGACTCGTGGTGTTACCGTGTCTTGCGACTTAAACTACCGAAAAAAACTGTGGAACTGGCGCAGTGACACAACGCGTCGCGAGTTGGCACGCGAATGTATGTCCGAACTATTGCCATTCGTCGATCTCGTGATTGGGAACGAAGAGGACGCGTCGGATGTGCTGAATATCCACGCGGGTGACACCGATGTGACTCAAGGTCAACTGAACGTCGCCGCTTATGGAAGCGTCGCCAGTCAGATTGTCGAGCGGTTCCCCAATGTTTCTCGAGTGGCAATTACCCTACGGGAAAGTGTTTCCGCTGATCACAACAACTGGGGAGCGATACTCTACACCGCAGAGGACAAGCACGTCGCGTTGGCTCCACTGTCGGCCGATGGTCAGTATCAACCTTACGAGATTCGCGATATCCTCGACCGAGTTGGATCTGGCGATTCGTTCGCGGCTGGGTTGATTCACGCACTCAACACGCCTTCCCTCAGCAGTCCCGATGCCGCCATCCGCTTTGCGGTCGCCGCTAGCTGCTTGAAGCACTCAATTCACGGTGATTTCAATTATGTCACCGAACAGGAAGTGCTCGCACTCATGGGCGGCGACGCATCTGGGCGAGTCCAGCGTTAGTTGGACGAATTTGGCTACTGCCTACCGCACCATCACTTTATCACCTATCACTTGCGATCTGTTGGTGAGCCGTCTTTTCCCAAAAAGCACTGTTTTCGTGAGTTGTCGTTGGATTTGCTAGATCCACTTGCCAGTGCAGGATTGGGGACTACAATCTTATTGATACTGAAAATAAGACCGCGGCTATTTTTTCCGTGTTTTCGCGTTTCTTTATTCTTGGTCAGTCTCAATAAGCTCGTGGAGAAGCAGCCCGATGACGGAACAATCGCCGCAGCAGCGATTTGGTGAATGCCAGCAAAGCAGGGGGATTCGCAATACCGAACAACGCAAGTTGTTGGTGGATCACGTCTTTAGCTGCCGTGAACATTTCGGTGCGGAAACATTAATCGATCAATTGCCGCGGAATGGAAATCTGGGTTACGTACGTCGTCCGACGGTTTATCGGACATTGAACGAATTCGTCGATGCTGGCCTACTGCGGAAATTCGAATTGGATGGCCGAGCTGTTTACGAGCACGACTATGGTTATCCCCAACACGACCATCTCTATTGCGAGCAATCCCAGCAGTTGGCGGAATTTCAAAGTGACGAGTTGTTGGAGTTGATCAAGCAGATTGCTGAGGAGCACGATTTTCATGTCCACAGTCATCGACTGATCATTTATGGCGTGAGCAAAAAAGGTCGTTTGGCGAGAACGAAACGGACTCGGCGGAAGCAGGATTTGATCTAAGCTGGGTACCAAATAAGCTGGGTACCAAATAAGCTGGGTACCAAACTAGCTGGGTACCAAATAAGCTGGGTACCAAATAAGCTGGGTACCAAATAAAAAACGCTCCGTAATCATCACCCACAGATGACCGAAGCGTTTTTTATGGAGTCGTGACAATGGAGTTTTTAATAAGCCTACGATATTCTCGTGGATCGCAGGGAGCCCGTAGCTATTGTGCGCCAGTACAAATGGCCCACCACTTTTCACTCAGCAGTGTTAGACTACGCCAATTCGTCTAACAAGCGGTCGAGCGCGATGTCGAGTTTGGCGTCAGTTTCGTACGTGCCAGCTTCAATCTGAGCTCGGATTGCCGAGACTCTGTCCTGGCGAATATCGGGTGCGTCGTGAATCTGACTCGCCAACTGGGCCTCTTGGG
>JBLHLE010000947.1:0-3727 GCA_047620805.1 Pirellulaceae bacterium | reverse complement strand
TCATTGCGAGGTTCAAGTTCGCTACCATTATTTACTTCGTCATTATTCACGGTCTCGTCGGCGGCAAACGCCGATCCGACATCAGCGGTCTCGTCGGCGGCAAACGCCGATCCGACATCAGCGGTCTCGTCGGCGGCAAAAGACGATTCGTTGGGCGAATTTCCTGGCGATTCGGCAATGGTCGAATGGGGAACGGGTGGCGTCGCTTTCTTAATGGGCCCGTCGCTGGCTTCCGACGTGGATAGGCTCGTCTTCTGAGAAATCGAGTATGTCTTTTCAGACTCGCCGTAATAGGCGGTCATCAGTTCTGCGAGGAATCCCATTGACATCAACTGAGCGCCGAGCAGTAGGGTTCCCATTGAGTAGATAACGGCGGGGCGTTCGTGTAGGGGCATGAGTCCGGCGGTGGGGAAGATTTGCGCGACGATCCAATACACTGCAAGGTACATCAGTCCCGCGAGTCCCATCAAGAATGCGATCACGCCGAGGGTGCCGAGCAAGTGTTGCGGCCGCTGTTTAAATCCGGTGAGGAAATAGACCGTCAATAGATCGAGGAAGCCCTTCACGAAACGACGGAAACCATACTTTGAATAGCCGAACTGACGAGGGCGGTGATTCACTACGACCTCGCCAACACGCCAGCCTCGCGACGCTGCAAGAACGGGTACGAAACGGTGGAGTTCGCCGTACAGGCGCACTTCGTCGAAGATCTCTCGGCGATAACACTTAAACCCGCAGTTGTGATCGTGAAGCTTCACTCCGGTGAGGTAGCTGACCAGCCAATTGAAAATTCGCGAAGGATAAACTTTGTGCCACGGGTCGAGTCGGCGTTGCTTGTAGCCACTGACGACATCGCATTCCGTTTCCATTTTCTCCAGGAACCGTGGCATTTCTTCCGGATCGTCCTGTAGATCCGCATCCATCGTGAAGACGAGATCGCCGCGAGCCGCTTTAAACCCGGCACTCAAGGCCGCCGCCTTTCCAAAATTGCGACGGAAACGGAGCCCGCTGACTTCGCGATGCTGGCTGGATAATCGCTCGATGACTTTCCAGGAATCATCAGTCGATCCGTCATCGATGAAAATGATATCCAGTTCGTAACCTTTCGCGTTGGCGACGCTGATGATCTGGCGATGAAGTTCATCAAGGCTTTCGTCTTCATTAAAGACGGGAATAACAATGGAAAGCATAGCGAGCCAAAAGGAGGGGATTTGGTTGCGAGTTGAATTGCTCAACTGCAGCGGACTGGATATCACTCTTTGGGAGGGGTGTTTCCCATAGGATATAGGATAATTGAAATGACCACTTCCGACACTAACCAAACCAAACGCAAGATAACAGCGGCACTTAAGGCGATTACCATGCCAAACTGGGGGGTTAACAGAGACGAGACAACCAATTCGCGTACTCCCGCCCCGCCCGGTAGCAAGGAAAGGAAGCCAGCAACCATCGCCAAGGACACAGTCGCGACGAGCAGCGGAAATGCATTCCAGGGGACTTCATGCACCGTCGGAATCGCTCGCATCGCCGCCCAGAGGCTGAGACCGAAGAGCACCCAGGCAACCGAAATGGCCAGCCAGCCTCGTGCCATCAAGCTGTAACTGATTCCGTCAATCGCTTTCTGCAGTTCCGAATTGCCGCTTTTGTTCTTGACGATACCGACCACTCGCCGGAAAAGCGGAGGAAAGGTGGGAACGGCTGAGCAGATCATCAGTCCGATCGCCAACACGAGCAATTGCCAATGTTCGAGATAGAACAGCAAAATGGCGGATGCGACCATCGCTCCAACTGCCATCAACGTCAACGTCTCTACGAAGACTGCGACTCCAGCAACCGTGGCATCCACTTTTTCATCGCTTACATAGCGGGCCCGCAGGATCACGACGAGCGCCTTGCCCGGGACGTACTTTCCCAAGTGCCCAATGAAGAAAGCTCGACAGCTGCGAAACCACGACGGTTGTTGCCCCATCGCCTGTAGAGTGTTGTGCCAATACCACCAGGATGGCACCATCCCCAATGCGTAGAACACTCCGGAAAGTACCAACCAAGGCGAACGAACTTGCGAGAAGTGAAATCGCTGCGCTTCGAGATGGTGAATTTGCGCGGCAATCTCGGACTTCTCGCTGGGTTCGTTGCTCGCTTCGAGTTTCACCTTGAGTTTCGCTTGCTCGACGTCCAAACTTTGTTGCTGCAACTGCAGCTGTTTGAAAGCCTTCTGAGTGGCCCGCGTCATTCCCCAAATCACCCCGGCGAAAATCAGGATACGCAACACTTTCATGGCCATGGGGAGCCACTTTTTCCACGAGTTTTGCTGTGGTTCGTTCAAGATCGACTCTCGCCAGGCGAGTACCTTGTCCTGCTGGTTGCCGGTGTGGAGCGTACGGGGGTATCCGATTGGAAATCCGTTGATCGACCATTGTGGTCGGGCCGCCTGACCAACACAAGTGCGACTTTGGGAGCGATCTCGTCTCGTCACTTAACACGATACCCCGGGCACGTTATGATGCCCTCCGGGGAACGCCCCAGTTTCAGTGGACTTGGAGGGAGTATCAAGCATGACGCGAATGGCGTCTTTCATCGTCTTGCTGGCGATCATCATTGCCTTGGGTGCGGTGTTCTACGCCGTCATGTCAGATTTCTTCGTGCCCCTGTTCATGGCTGTGCTGTTGGTTGTGATCTTTCATCCAATGCACGATTGGTTGGTCGTCCAACTACAGGGGCGAAAACGGATCGCTGGTGTTATCAGTACTGCGATCATCCTGCTGTTAATCCTCGTCCCGGCTGCGGCAATTCTTTCGTTCGCTGTCGCGGAAGCGATTAGCATCGGCGCACAGATAAAAGTGTCAGAAGTCAGCGCGAAGCTGGCAGATGTCAGGAAAAAGGTTGGCGTCGACGTTCCCAACGTGGGAACCATGCGTGCGTTACAGGAGTCGATCACCGCCCTGCAAATGGATCTAACCAAAGGGGACGATCCGACCCGCCATCTCAGCCGTTTTGCAAACTTGCTGGCCAAGTTGCAGGAAAACCTTCCCGCTGAAACGCCCGGTTTGGAGCCGCTCGTGTTATCTGCGATTGACCTCAAGGACAAAGAATTTGGAAGTCTCGAATATGATCGGGCCGTCGAATCAGTACACGCCGATTTTCAAGGTCTACGATTAAAGCTTTACGGGGGTCCACTCAGGGCCTGGATGGTCGAAATGGCCAACCCCAGCGACGAACAACTCAAAGAGTGGCGAGCCGTGGCAAGTGACACTGGCCAAAACTGGCTCGTTTCGATCACTGGTTCAACAACCGCATATCTGGGCAAGTTCATCTTGGCCTGCGTAATCCTCTCCGTGGCGATGTACTTCTTTCTGACAGATGGGCATGGCATGATCCAGTCGATCATGCGTTTGTCGCCACTTGACGATTCATACGAATTGGAATTGATACAGGAATTCGACCGAGTTAGCCGCGCTGTGGTCGTGGCGACTTTGTTAGCCGCCGTAGCGCAGGGCCTTCTAGCTGGATTGGGGTTTTGGATCGCTGGCGTGAACTCCGTTTTCTTGTTGACCCTGGTTACGATCGTCTGTTCGATGATCCCCTTTATTGGTGCTGCCGCCGTTTGGGTTCCCGTCAGTATCTACCTGTACTTGGTGGACGAACGGTTGGCCGCGGCGGTTTTGCTCGCCATCTATGGCGCGGGGATTGTGTCGATGGCGGACAACGTCATCAAGCCGTGGGTTTT
>JBLHLE010000946.1:0-3729 GCA_047620805.1 Pirellulaceae bacterium | reverse complement strand
CGACAAAAAATACCTCGCTGAGATGAAAAAGCGGGCCGAGGATTTGGGGGTGAAGAGTTTGTTGATCATGTGCGACCGCGAGGGCAACATCGGCGATCCGGATACGGCTGGCCGTAAGCAAACGGTTGACAACCACCGCAAGTGGATCGATGCCGCCAAGTTCTTAGGCTGCCATTCCATTCGAGTGAACGCCGCCAGTGCCGGCTCGTGGAAAGAGCAAGTCAAACTTGCCGCCGATGGACTTTCGCAACTGACGGAAATCGGTGCAGCCCAGGACATGAACGTGATCGTCGAAAACCACGGCGGTTTGTCCAGCAACGCAGATTGGCTGGCGGAGGTCATTACGGCGGTCAATCACAAACGCTGCGGCACGCTGCCCGACTTCGGAAACTTCCGGATTAAGGATGGCGAAAGTTACGATTCGTATAAAGGAATCAAAAAACTCATGCCGTGGGCTCAGGGCGTTTCTGTGAAGGATCGGGTCTGGGACGATAATGGTAAACAATCGAAGTTGGATTTTGATCGCATGTTGCGAATCGTGTTGGATACCGGTTTCGATGGATATTGCGGTATTGAATTCGGCGGTTACGCTGGTCTGAATGCGTCCCGGGCGGCATTAGAAGCTTCACGAAAACGATTGTCCTCATAACGCTCGTAAAAGCACCATGGAAGACGCAGCCGTTCCTATTGTAGATGTTGAGCCGCTTCGCAACGGTTGCCAAGCGGATCGGCAGCGCGTTGCCGATCTAATTGGAGCCGCGTGTCGTGACAATGGTTTTTTTTACATTGTCGGACACGGCGTCCCGTCGACAATTATCGAACGCCTTGATCAACTCAGTCGAGAGTTCTTTGCTCTTCCACGCGAAGAGAAAATGGCAATCCGCATGGAGCTTGGTGGTCGCGCTTGGCGGGGGTATTTTCCCGTCGGGGATGAACTGACGAAAGGACTTCCCGACCAAAAAGAAGGGATCTATTTTGGAAGCGAACTCCCGCTCGACCACCCAAAGGTCCTGACCAAGACTCCACTTCACGGTGGTAACTTGTTCCCGGACGTCGCCGGATTTCGTGATGCCGTCTTCGATTATATCGACGAAATGACGAGTTTGGGACATGTGCTAATGGAAGGGATCGCTTTAAGCTTGCAGTTGGAAGCGACGTATTTTGCCAATCGTTATACGTCCGACCCACTCGTCCTATTTCGTATCTTTCACTACCCTTCCCTGTGCGCTGACACCGACTCAAATCACGAAACGAAAGAGATTGAAACGAAAGAGATTGAAACGAAAGAGATTGAAACGAAAGAGTTGTGGAGCGTTGGCGAACACACGGACTATGGTTTACTGACCATTTTGCGGCAAGACGAGTCGGGTGGTTTGCAGATCAAGTCACAATCAAAATGGATCGACGCTCCACCGATTGCGGGTTCGTTGATATGTAACATCGGCGATATGCTCGACCGCATGACGGGAGGCGTTTTTCGTTCCACGCCGCATCGAGTAAAGAACAGCAGCCGCAAGGCTCGACTCTCATTCCCTTTCTTTTTCGACCCCAATTTTGACGTTGAGATCGAGCCGATTCGTAGCCATAGCGTCGACGATGCTCTACAACGATGGGACGGCGAAAGTGTTCATGAGTTCTCGGGCTCGTACGGCGACTATGTGATGAAGAAAGTTTCCCGGGTCTTTCCCGATCTCGGTACCGACCAATTACGCTGACCAATTACTCTGAAGCATTGATTTGGTGGGGTACACTCGTTTGCAGGACCGAAGTGTGGCGCGGGCAGGTTCACTGCTGCAGTTTTTTGTAACGAAAGCGTTTGGGCTCGTTTTCTTTGATGCCCAATCGTTCTCGTCGCTGTTGCTCGTACGTTTGATAGTTGCCTTCGCACCAATGGACGTAGCTGTCACCTTCGAAGGCGAGGATATGAGTGGCGATACGATCGAGGAACCAGCGATCGTGGCTAATCACGACGACGCAACCCGCATAGTTCAGGATTGCTTCTTCGAGTGCTCTCAACGTATCGACGTCCAGATCGTTCGACGGTTCGTCCAGCAACAGCACATTCGAGCCGCGGCGAAGTAGTTTAGCCAGGTGGACGCGATTTCGTTCACCACCGGAAAGATTGCCAACTTTTTTCTCCTGGTCGGCACCTTTGAAATTGAAGCGGGAAACATACGCTCGGGCGTTGATCTTGCGGCCGCCCATTTCAATCGTCTCGTGGCCGCCTGAAATTTCTTGGTAGACCGAGTGGTCGTCGGCCAGGCTGTCGCGCGATTGATCGACATATCCGAGTTCGACGGTCTCGCCGATGCGCATATTGCCGGAATCTGGTTGTTCTTGACCGATCATGAGTCGGAAGAGTGTCGTTTTACCCGCGCCGTTAGGTCCGATGATACCAACGATTCCACCGGGTGGCAGACGAAACTTCAAGTCGTCAAAAAGTAGCTTGTCGTCGTAGGCTTTGGTGATTCCGTCGGCTTCAATCACCAAGTCGCCCAAGTGTTTTCCGGGAGGAATTTGAATCTCAAATTCGTCGGGGCGTTCTTGAAACTCTTCCGCGGACAATTTCTCATAGGCTTGCAAACGCGCTTTGTTTTTCGCTTGTCGAGCGCGTGGCGAGAGTCGCACCCACTCCAGTTCTCTTTGTAAAGCTCGGCGACGGGCGTCGTTGGAGCGTTCTTCCAACGACAGTCGCTTGTCTTTTTGTTCCAACCAAGAGGTGTAATTGCCTTCCCATGGAATTCCTTGCCCACGATCTAGTTCCAGGATCCAGCCGGCGACGTTATCCAAGAAGTAGCGATCGTGAGTGACAGCCACGACAGTGCCCGTGTAGTTGTGGAGGTGTCGTTCGAGCCAGGCGACAGATTCGGCGTCGAGATGGTTTGTCGGCTCGTCCAGCAACAGCAGGTCGGGTTTTTCCAACAGCAACTTGCAGAGTGCGATTCGGCGACGCTCGCCGCCCGAGAGAGTCGAGACATTTGCGTCGCGGTCTGGCAAGTTCATTACGTCGAAAGCGATCTCGATTTCGCGATCTAACTCCCAACAGTTTTGAGCTTCGATCTGGTCTTGCAGTTTCGCCATCTCGTCGCACAACGCCTGCATTTGGTCGTCGTCCATAGGTTCGGCGAGGAGCCCACTGATCTCGTTGTAGCGGTCGACGATGGCGCGACGCGATGCGACAGCTTCTTCTACGTTGCCCCACACATCCTTCTCTGGATTCAGTTGCGGCTCTTGCGATAAATAGCCGACGGTGAAACCATCCGTCAAACGGGCAATGCCGTCGAAATCCTTGTCTTGGCCTGCCATGATCCGCAGCAGTGTACTCTTTCCCGAGCCGTTTCGGCCTAGAACGCCAATCTTCGCGCCCGGGTAAAAAGCCAACCAAATTTCCTTCAGAACCTCGCGGGGGCCGTGCTTTTTGGTGAGTTGTTCGATGGTGAATATGTACTGTTTTCCCATGGCGATATCTCAATGTGGGGGGCAATTTCAATTGTGCGAACCAACTAGTATACCGAGCAAGCGCGGCAGGACGAAGGGCACTGGCAGATACTGGGAAAGCAGGCAGATACTGGGAAAGCAGGCAGATACTGGGAAAGCAGGCAGATACTGGGACAGCAGTCAGGGGCTGGGAAAGCAGTCAGATACTGGGAAAGCAGGCAGGGGCTGGGAAGGCAGAATGAAGAGTGTTGAATAGCGCGTTACGATTGTTGAGGTGACTTCCTTTACCCG
>JBLHLE010000945.1:0-3736 GCA_047620805.1 Pirellulaceae bacterium | reverse complement strand
CATTAGGTCGCAAGGTCGAGACTTGTGAAACGCCCCCGCGGCTACGAAGAGAACGTGGTCTGTGCGAACGTAACCATGCTTGGTTTTCACCGAAGTGCCCTCGACAATCGGCAGTAAATCGCGTTGTACACCCTGTCGCGATACGTCTGCGTTTTTGCCTTCGGAAGCGACCACTTTGTCGATTTCGTCGAGGAAGATCATGCCGACATTTTCGGCCAAGTCGACTGCCGCGGCGCTAATCTTCTCCTGGTCGAGCAAGGCTTCACATTCCTGTTCGAACAACACCTTGCGGGCTTCGCCAACGGTCAGTTCGCGTTGAGTGGAGTTCTTGGGAATCATCTTCTCGAACATCCCTTGCAGGTCGAGGTCCATTTGGTCGCCGACCATTCCGCCAAGGACGATGGGCGATTGCTTTTGTTCGATCGAGAGTTCGACGTAGCGTTCCTCTAATTCGAAATTAACCAACATGGCCTTCATCTTGGCGCGTGTTCGTTCGTATTGTTTTACGACATCGGCGTCGTCATCGTCTGCGGGGCCGAAAGAGGGTATTGGACGCGGGCAAAGGAGATCGAGTAGCTGCTCTTCAACGCGTTGTTTGGCGTCTTCCTCGACGTTCTTGCGTTCTTTCTCGCGGACGATTGTAGCGGCGTTGTCGACTAGCTCGCGAACCATGCTTTCGACGTCTCGGCCGTAGTAGCCAACTTCCGTGTACTTCGTTGCCTCGACTTTAATGAACGGGGCCCCGGTAAGTTTTGCCAGGCGTCGCGCAATTTCGGTTTTACCGACTCCGGTTGGGCCGATCATCAGAATGTTCTTCGGTGCGACTTCGCTTTTAAGGTCCCCCGACAGCTGCTGCCGTCGCCAGCGATTTCGGATCGCGATTGCGACACAGCGCTTCGCATTCGTCTGGCCAACAATGTATTTGTCTAGTTGTTCGACGATCTCGCGAGGCGTTTGTTCGGCCGCCTGACTATTCTTTGCAGCGCTGCCCCAACTTGGAATTAAACTTGGCACTCGAGTTCCTCCACCACGATGTTGTCATTGGTATATACGTCAATTGAGGCCGCGATGCCCAACGATTCTCTCACGATGTCAGCGGCTGACAGGGTGGAATGTGCAACTAACGCTCGCGCCGCCGCGATAGCGAAGTTACCGCCGGACCCAATTCCCACAATGCCGTCGGTCGGCTGAATCACATCGCCCGTACCGCTAATCAACAGAATGTTTCGCGAGTCAGCGACGGTCAAAAGGGCCTCCAGTCGCCGCAGCGCCCGATCCGTCCGCCATTCTTTGGCAAGTTCGGTCGCCGCACGTGGTACATTCGCCGGAAAATCCTTGAGCTTGGTTTCAAATCGTTCGAGCAAGGCGAAGGCGTCGGCACTCGAGCCGGCAAAACCGCACATGACCGCGCCGTCCATTAGCTTTCGAATCTTAACCGCGTCGGACTTCATGATTGTCTGGCCAAGGCTGACTTGTCCGTCGCCACCCATGGCGACCTTTCCGTTACGGCGAACCGTAAGAATCGTTGTTGCGTGAAAGTCCATGTAGTCACCCTAAGGTGTTGAAAAGCCGTTTAAATGACGCCTTTGCGGCACAATTTTCGACAATTGTCCCGCAAAGACTCATGCGGGACTAGTGGACGACAGGCAGTTTCTTTGCCCACGGGACGATGGATTTCACGTAGCGTGGTTTCACAACACCTGCGACCGCGATATCTTACGAAGTATGACTACCACGGATTCTATCGTTCGCAGCCCCGAACTTATGAGCTCAGACACTAGCGCCATACTAGTTGTCGACGTTCAGGATAAACTGCTGGCTGCGATTCCCAATCACAAAATGATCGTTTGGAATATTAGTCGTTTGCTGCGCGGAGCCAAGACGCTGGGCGTTTTGACCACCGCTACTGAGCAATACCCAGAGAAACTTGGTGGAACGACCGCCGAACTCGCAGGTTTCATCGAAACGATACCTCCGAAGCTAAAGTTTAGCTGCGGCGCGTGCCCCGAAATTTTTCACAAGTTCCGCGACGGCGGCATCGACTCAATACTCGTCGCTGGAATTGAAACGCATGTGTGCGTCTTGCAAACTGTGTACGACCTGTTGAGCGAAGGGTTTCGCGTCCAGATTCCCGTTGACGCCAGCGGCTCGCGTTTCGACGTCGATCGCGATACTGCGATTCGCCGCATGGAATCGTCCGGGGTCGTGCTCACCACCACCGAGACCGCTTTGTTCGAGTGGTGTGAAGTCGCGGGGACTCCCGAGTTCAAATCTATCAGTCAGATCGTTCGCGAATCAGCTCCGGATGGCTAGTGATTCCCGCCCCACTCCCAATTCGCCAGAGCAAGTTCGCCAGAGCAAGTTCGCCAGAGCAAGTTCGCCAGAGCAAGTTCGCCAGAGCAAGTTCGCCAGAGCAAGTTCGCCAGAGCAAGTTCGCCCAATCGAAATAAACCGCAATAGAAATAAGGACCCGTTTCCATGTCAAGCGCCAACGTCGCCCCAACTTTGAATCCACCAATTCGCACGTTGATGGGACCCGGCCCCAGCGATATTCACCCGCGAGTTTTGCAGGCGATGGCCAAGAATACTGTGGGACACCTCGATCCGTATTTTTTGCAGTTGATGGACGGACTGCAACAAATGCTGCGGCAACTGATGCGAACTGAGAACCGCATGACGATGGCGCTCAGCGCTACTGGCTCCGCTGGAATGGAAGCGACCGTCGTCAATCTCATCGAACCCGGCGACTCCATCGTCATCGGCGTTAACGGCGTCTTTGGTGGCCGCATGACCGACGTCGCTGAGCGGGCGGGTGCCAAAGTTACGAAGGTCGAAAAACCGTGGGGCGAAGTCTTTACCGCCGAGGACTTTCAAGAGGCGATCGAGACGGCGAAACCGAAAGTCGTCGGAATCGTGATGGCAGAAACTTCTACCGGTGCATCTCAGCCAATCGAAGAGATCTCTAAGCTCGCTCACGATAACGGTGCCTTAGTTTTGGTTGACGCCGTCACCTCCCTAGGCGGGATGCCCGTCGAAGTCGACAAGTGGCAGATCGACGCCCTCTACTCGGGCTCGCAGAAGTGCCTCAGTTGCCCCCCCGGCCTAGCACCGGTTTCGTTCAGCGAAAAAGCCTTAGAAGTAATACTCAATCGAAAAACAAAGGTCCAGAGCTGGTACCTCGACGTCTCCATGTTGGCCAACTATTGGGGCTCCGATCGTGTCTACCACCACACGGCCCCGATCAACATGATCTATGGACTTTACGAAGCGGTACGAGTTGTCTTGGAAGAAGGTCTCGAAAATTGTTTCGCCCGCCATCAGAACAACCACTTGGCATTGAAGGCTGGCTTGCAAGCGTTAGGCATCCAATACACTGCTCAAGAAGGCCATCAACTCGCTATGCTTAATGCCGTTCGCATACCCGAGGGCGTCGACGATGCCACGATCCGTTCCGGGCTACTCAATCGATTCGGAATCGAAATCGGAGGGGGGCTCGGCGCGTTCAAAGGCAAAGTCTGGCGAATCGGACTGATGGGATACGCCGCTAGAAATGCCAACGTGCTACTGCTGCTATGTGCACTTGAGCAGCTGCTCGCCGAACAAGGCTACGACTTCGAGGCCGGGGCGAGCACGGCTGCGGCAAACGCAGTCTACGCAACACAATGAACAACCTCGAAATTTGTTATCAGGTCGAGACCACTCTCAGCAGCGAAGAGTTTATCGACGTTCTCCGCCG